>CAYRQO010000001.1:0-25398 GCA_964426515.1 uncultured Candidatus Saccharibacteria bacterium
TGAGGCCTGGGGCGGAATTGAACCGCCGCATAGAGATTTTGCAGATCTCTGCCTTACCACTTGGCTACCAGGCCTTATTTTTATCCTAACTGTTCATTAACAAATCGTCAATCTTTTGGCGATTTTTTTCACCTTCATCAATTTCGACATCTAAGAAGGGAATTGGATTTATGCGTAAACTTTTAGTGATATGTTTTCGTAATTCACCAAG
Source organism: uncultured Candidatus Saccharibacteria bacterium (assembly GCA_964426515.1). Taxonomy (GTDB): domain Bacteria; phylum Patescibacteriota; class Minisyncoccia; order Phycocordibacterales; family UBA9973; genus UBA8515. The sequence continues at coordinate 212 of CAYRQO010000001.1, forward strand.
ATTTCTTTTGATGAATCCATAAGCGGCTTTTTCTTTTTCACGCGGTAAAACACTTATCATAATAGTAGCTCTTTTTCCATCAGGGGACATAAGGACTCGGGTGACGGTAATCATCGAAGTAGGGCCGGCTTCACGCTCAATATATAAAGCGGCTAGTTCTTTGATATTATTTTTTATTTTTTCATTTCTATATTCAGACATATTAAACAATTTTAATTTCAAACGCTTCAAGCACATCACCAGCGGCAATTTCCATTTTGGTTTCAACTTGGAGTCCGCAATCCGAACCCTCTAAAACTTCTTTTGATTTTATTTTATTCACTTGCAGTTCAACAATCTTACCTCCACCGATTTCAAAATCACGACGAATAATGCGAATGTTACTTCCGAGGGTAATTTTTCCTGTCGTGACTTTACCACCAACAATGTGTTTACCCTTACTGCCACCAAATGTTTTTAAAATTTTTAACGAACCAATAACTTCAACTGTTTCTTGGCGAGGACGACGCTCTTCAACAATTTCTTTTAGCCAATCAATCAATTTATAAATAATATTGAACGTCTCAACTTTAACTTTTAGTGTTTCATTTAAATCACGAGCTCCATTATCCAATTTTGTATTAAATCCAACAATTACACTTTCTTTATTAACATTACCCATTTTAAGATCCGATTCATTAATAGCTCCAACTCCTTTAATAATTATTTTAAATGAAATTTCTGGAGTATTTAATTTACTGATTTCTTTTTCAATGGCTTCAACTGTTCCAGAGACATCTGTCTTAATGATAATCGGGATAATTTTACCATTTATTGTTTCAGGTCTTTCACTACTTTTATTATTAAAATTTTCGTCTTTAATTTTTTCAACATAATTCTCAGCTTCTTTTTTTGTTTTGAATGATTGAAAAACATTACCAACTTTAGGCATCGATTCAAAACCAATAAGTTTAATTGGAGATGAGAAAGTAGCCTCTTTGATATTTTTGCCTAAAAAGTTTTCAAGGATTCGAGTTGTGACAATAGCTTCACCACAAGCCACAAACATTCCCGATTTTAAAGTTCCATTTTTAATAACCCCCGTAGCAGAAATTCCACGTTGTGGTTCACGCTTGGCTTCAATAATGACACCTGAGGCATTTAATTGGGGATTACCTTTAAATTCATTCAAATCAGCGACTAGTATAATCATATTTAAAAGTTCATCAATACCAGTTCCAGCTTTGGCCGAAATTAAAACAAAAGGAATATCGCCACCTAGGCCTTCTAAATATATGCCTTTTTCAACTAAATCCATTTTAGTTTTTTCTATATTGGCATTTGGTCGATCAATTTTGTTGATAGCGACGATGTAGGGAATTTTACTTTCAATAATTGTATTATAAGCCTCTAAGGTTTGAGCTTTGACACTATCTTCCGCTGAAACAACAAGGATGGCAATATCAGCGGCCTCGGCCCCTCTTGTTCGCATTTTAGAAAAAGCTTCATGGCCAGGTGTATCTAAAAAAGTAATTAATCTATTTTGACCACTATCATCTTTACTCATCACCTCATAAGCACTTATATGCTGAGTAATACCGCCGGCTTCATTGTCAACGATATTTGATTTTCGAATGTAATCAAGTAGAGTTGATTTACCATGATCAACATGACCCATGACAACAACGACGGGTGGGCGAACTTTTTCAATTGTTAATTTTTTTTCCGGCATATTATAAATTATTATTTTACTGATCGATCTAAGACCTCTTTTTCTTCACTCGATAATTCGAATTCCGATTTTCCATTAATGATTGGTTTAGCAAAGATACTCATTCTATCGCGAGCATATAATGATGACATGACGACTCCATTACCTTCATCATTCATAAAAGAAATGGCGAAACTTTGATTGCTTCCAGCATCAACGAATGGATTGAAACGTACGGTTTCGATGCTTCGAATTGATTTATTTAATCGGTTATCAATTGTTATTAAATGTTTATCAATTTTTTCTTCCTTTTCTGCTAATTGATTTATTTTTTTACCAACTAAAACGATCATCTCTTCTAAATTGCGGGCCTTGGTGCCGGCAAAGATTTTCTTTAATCGGATTTCAATCATTAAAATCCATATTAAAATAATAATCACAACGGCTGAAATTATATAAAATAAGATAATAGTATTCATATACTAAAAGAGTATATACTAATAAGGCTTTTTTTACAATAAGAATATGATTCTTATCTTAATCGAGGGTTGGGTAGGCATGGAAATATGGTATAGTGATAATATGTTTAGAAAGAAAAATATATATTTAGATCATGCTGGGGCTACGCCTGTTGATAAAGAAGTGGCCAAAAAAGTCGCTTTTTACGAGCGAGAATTTTTTGCTAATCCTAGTGCAATTTATGAGACTGGTGTAAAAGTAAGAAATATAATTGAAGAATCAAGGGGGAAAATTGCTAAATTGATAAATGCTCATCCGGATGAAATTATTTTTACAGGTAGTGGAACTGAAAGTGATGCTCTTGCAATACTGGGGACAATTACCAATTACCAACCTGCCCGCTCTCACGAAGGTTCGGGAGCAGGCGGGTTAAGAATTACCAATGAAGATTCAGATAAAAAATTGCCCCATATTGTGACGACTCAAATAGAACATCCCGCTGTCCTTGAGAATTTTAAAATGCTGGGAAAAAATGGTCAGGCTGAAGTGACATATGTTTCGGTTGATAAAAATGGGATTGTAAATCTTTCTGAACTTGAAGAATCTTTGAAAGAAAATACAATTTTAGTTTCAGTTATGTATGCCAATAATGAAATTGGAACAGTACAGCCGATAGAAGAAATTGCCAAAATAATTAGACGATTTAGGAAATCAAATTCATATTCTTCACGATTCCCGTTATTCCACTCAGATGCTTGTCAGGCCATGAATTATTTACCAACTGAAAATATTGAAAAATTAGGAGTGGATTTAATGACTTTCAATAGCTCGAAAATTTATGGACCCAAGGGGGTTGGGGTTTTGTATAAAAAAAGAAGTGTCGTCCTCTCACCACTCTATCTTGGTGGTGGTCAGGAATTTAATTTACGCTCAGGGACAGAAAGTGTGGCCCTTGTTGCAGGCCTTGCTATTGCTTTAGAAAAAGTTAATAAAATTAAAAATAAAGAAATAGATCGGCTGACGAAAATTAGAGATTATGGAATTGAAAAATTATTATCTCTTTCTAATTCTTCGGGTTATAAAATAGTTTTAAATGGTGGCAATGAGAAAAGATTACCAAACAATATAAATATTTCAATCCGAGGGATATCAAGTGAACTTTTAGTTATTGAACTTTCAGCTCGAGGGATTTTTGTCTCAGAAAAAAGTGCCTGTAAAAGTGATGACGATGAGGGTTCGTATGTCATTAAAGCTATTCGAAAAATTTGTCCCAAAGACGGGCTTGAAGAAGGCTCGCTTCGCATAACTCTTGGTCAGTGCAATAAAAAGAGCGATATGGATGTATTATATAGGGAATTAAAAAAGATTTTAGAAAAATATAATGGGTGGAAATAGGTAGTGGTTTATGATATAATCGTCAGATGGATATTAAAGAATTAGACAAAAAACAGCTTATTTTATTGGTTTTATTAATAACTTTTGTGGTTTCGATTGCCACGGGGATTATTACGGTTTCTTTAATGAAGCAAATGCCGGCTAGTGTGCCTCAAACAATAAACAATGTTATTCAAAGGACGATTGAAAAAGTTACGACTGTCGAAGTTCCAGCTTCTGATTCTGGAGTCGATACAAATAATAATTTAAATAATTCTAATCAGAATGCAGTTGTCACTCTCGGAGATAGTAATGCTTTGGTTTCTATTTATTTAAATAATAAAACTGAAACAATTTCAAGTACAGATCAAATAAGTGAGATTCCCCAAGTTGAGCCGATTGGTCAGGGAATTATTATTTCAGAAGTCGGTTTAATTTTGGTTGATTCAAGTTTAGTTAACGAAACAGATAAATATAAAGTAGTTTTAAATAAAACTGATTTTAGTGTTGAAGTTTTGAAGAAGTTTAATAATGGTTTTACAATCTTAAAAATTTCACCAATAACTACGACTCCAATAATTACCGACACGACGATTAAAACAGAGTAATAAAAATGTTTTGTATTTTAATTCGTAATTATTAATTAGTAATTTATAATTATTCATATGCCCCCATTTAACAATTTTACAACAAAAGCAAAAGAAGTTATTCGTAAAGCTCACGAATTGGCTATTGAACGTGGTCAAAACCATGTTAATTCTTTGCATCTATTAACGGCTTTGCTTATTCAAGAAGATTCACTCGTAATTTCAATCCTAGACAAAATGGAAGTCGATACAATGTTATTGACTGATAATTTAATTGAAATGACTGAATCACCAGAAAATCGGAATACCTTATCGCCATCATATCAAATTTATCTAACTCCTGACCTAGCTCAAATTATTGAAAATTCGAGTAAGGTGGCACTGGCTTTGAAAGATGAATTTGTTTCGACGGAACATTTATTTGTTTCACTTTTGGAAGTGCCCGGTGAGGCTCGAGAATTATTGGGACGTTTTAAAATAAATAAAGAAAAAGTTTTGAATGTTTTAAAATTATTACGCAGTGAAAATGTGTCAGAGAATACTACTTCTAGAAAACCAAAATTACTCGTCAAGTTTACTCGCAATTTAACCGATTTGGCTAAAGAAGATAAACTTGATCCCGTTATTGGTCGAGATACAGAAATTATGCGGATGATGCAAATTTTATCTCGTCGAACTAAAAATAATCCAATTCTAATTGGGGAAGCTGGAACGGGGAAAACCGCCGTAGCTGAAGCCTTAGCGATTCGAATTGCCAAGAACGATGTGCCCGAGAGTTTGAAAGATAAAGAAGTCGTGGCTCTTGATTTAGGTCTTCTTTTATCAGGCACAAAGTACAGAGGAGAATTTGAAGAGAGATTAAGAGGCATCATGAAAGAAATAGAAAAATCAAATGGTAAAATAATTTTATTTATTGACGAAATTCATACTATTGTGGGAGCAGGAAGTTCAGAGGGTTCACTTGATGCTTCCAATATGTTAAAGCCAGCTCTGGCCCGCGGTGAACTTCGAGCTATCGGAGCCACAACCTTAAAAGAATATCAGAAACATATTGAGAAAGATCCAGCTTTGGCTCGACGTTTCCAGCCGGTTTATATTGATGAGCCAAGTATTGATGATGCGATTGCTATTTTGCGGGGACTCAAAGAAAAATATGAATTATTCCATGGCGTTCGAATTACTGATGAGGCTATTATTTCGGCCGTTAATTTAAGTTCCAGGTATATTACAAATCGATATTTGCCCGATAAGGCTGTTGATTTAATCGATGAGGCTTCTTCGTCTCTTCGTTTGGCCCTTGAAAATAAACCACAGATTTTAGAAGAGGCTGATCGTAAAATTATGCGTTTTGAAGTTGAAAAACAAGCTCTGACTAATGAGATGACGAGAGTTAATCAAGCTGGAGGTAAAGAGACCAGAGCTCGAATGAAAGATATTGAAAAAGAAATTGCAAACTTAAAAGAAAAAACTCATGAATTGGAACTTAAATGGAAAAATGAAAAAGAAATAGTTTTAGAAATTCGAGAAATAAAAAAAGAATTGGAGTCTTTGCGAATTGAAGCCGAAAATTCTGAAATGAAAGCAGATCTTGGCCGGGCCGCCGAAATACGTTATGGAGAAATTCCTGATTTACAAAATAAATTACAAATAAAACTTGCTCGCTTAAAGAAATTGCAAAAATCTCGTCGAATTTTGAAAGAGGAAATTACGGCCGAAGATATTGCAAGTGTCGTTTCGCGTTGGACTGGAGTGCCACTAGAAAAAATGTTAGAGGAAGAATTGAAAAAGTTGGCCGAAATCGAAAATAAATTAAGAGAAAGAGTTGTTGGTCAAGATGTGGCGATCAAAAAAATTGCTGATGTTGTTCGCCGAAGTCGAGCTGGAATTTCTGATCCCAATAAACCGATGGGTTCATTTATTTTTCTTGGTCCGACCGGTGTTGGTAAAACTGAATTGACTAAAGCTTTGGCTCAATTTTTATTTAATGACGATAAGGCTTTAGTTCGAGTTGATATGAGCGAATATACTGAGCGTCATAGTATTTCAAAACTGATTGGTTCACCACCTGGTTATGTTGGTTATGATGAATCGGGGAATTTAACTGAAGCAGTTAGGCATCGTCCATATTCAGTTGTTTTATTTGATGAGATTGAAAAAGCTCATCCTGAAGTTTTCAATGTTTTACTTCAAGTGCTTGATGAGGGTCGTTTGACCGATGCCAAAGGTAGAATTGTAAACTTTAAAAATACAATTATAATTTTGACTTCAAATTTGGGTTCAAATTATATCGAAAAAATGGAATCACTAGGTTTTACAAATAAAACCAAAAAAGACGAATACACTCAAACTAAAGAAAAAGTTTTGGATTCTTTGAAAGACCATTTCCGACCAGAATTTTTGAATCGACTTGATGATATTATTGTTTTTGACATTCTTCCGCCGGAAGTTATTCGAAATATTGTTGATATTAAAATAAAAGTTATCCGTGAACGTTTAATAGGCAAAAATATTGATTTAGATATTTCAGGTGATGCTCTTATTTATTTAGCCAAAGAAGGATATGATCCGCATTATGGAGCCAGGCCTTTGGGGCGTTTAATTCAAGATAAAATTCTTAATCCGGTAGCCATGTTTATAATTTCAGGTGGCGTTAAGAAAGGGGATACAGTGTATGTCACTTTCAAAAACAATGAATTAGTAATTGAAATGAAAAAGCCTGCCCGCCCTCGCGATAACTCGGGAGCAGGCGGGAAAAAAATTAAGTCAAATTTTGGAATTTCAAAAACCGGAATTAAAAATATTGAATAATATTAAAAAAAGGGAACTATCTTACGATAACTCCCTTTTAAAAAAAACAAAGACGCACCTTACTTTGTAGGAACCTTTTCAAGGATATTGATAAGCAAAAGCCAAAATTTCGATACACTTGCTATCTCAACTTTTTCATCAGGTGAATGTGGAAACCTTATTGTTGGGCCAAAGGAAAGCATATCCCAGTTTGGATATACAGCCCCGAGAACACCACACTCAAGACCACCATGCGTTGCTGTAACGGTTAATAATTTTCCGAAAATCTTTTCATACAGTTTTCTCACTATATTTAAGATTTCAGAATTGGGATTGGGTTTCCATCCGGGATAATCTCCAGAATATTCAACTTTGGCATCTGCTAAAATGAATACCGATCCTATTCTTTCAGCAAAATCATCTTTTAAAGAATTAACTGAACTTCGCGTTAAGCAAGTAACCACAATTGTGTTTTCCTCAGTTCCGGGTTTTACCATGGCTAAATTGCTTGACGTTTCCGGTAGGCCTGGCATGGTATCACTCATCCGGTCTACACCATTAGGACATCCATAGATTGCATTGACGATTTTTTCCTGTGAACTGATTGTCATGACAGAATTTGGCAGTTGGAAATCTGAAATAGTAAAGTTCAGTTTTGGTTCAGTAACTGAAAACTCACTTTTTACGATATCAAAAAAGGTACTACTTAGTTCAAAAAGCTGAACTTTCTGCTCAGTTGGGATTACAATAACGGAAGTGGCATCTCTTGGAATAGCATTGCGTAGGGTTCCACCGTCAATGAATGAAATACGGAATCCAATCCCGTGTTTTTCAAGCCATTTATAAAAACGGGAAAGAATCTTTATGGCATTACCAAATCCAGAATTTATGTCTCCGGCTGAATGTCCTCCATGTAGTCCTGTAACCGTAATGATGAATGCCGATGTATTAACCTCGACAGGATCATTTTTGTAAATGAATTTGGCAGTAACATTCTTGCCACCAGCACAACCAATGCAAACTTCACCTTCTTCTTCTGAATCCAGGTTTAAAAGAATATCACCATTCAATATTCCTGGTTTCAATCCTGAAGCTCCAGTTAAGCCCGTTTCTTCATCAACTGTAAACAATACCTCAAGCGGTCCATGAATCAAATAATCTGATTCAAGTACTGTAAGAGCAGCAGCAATACCAATACCATTATCGGCACCTAAAGTAGTTCCTTGTGCACAAATCCATTCACCATCAACAACAGCAGTAATCGGATCTTTTTTAAAGTCATGCACAATGTCATTGTTCTTTTCAGGCACCATATCAAGATGTGTCTGAAGGATAATAGTTTTACGATTTTCCATGCCAGGGGTGGCTGGTTTTTTTATTACCACATTCCCGACGTCATCAACAAAACTTTCAAGTCCAAGATTTTTTCCGAAAGCAAGTACAAAAAATCTCACTTTTTCTTCATGTCCTGAAGGACGAGGAATTTGTGTTAGTTCGTAAAAATTTAACCATAAATCTTGGGGACTTCCTATAGTCCCAAGATAGTCTTTCAAAAACATAAAAAAGTCTCCTATTTTTTCAATTCTTCACACGAAGAAAGGTTGTCTTTTTTTTGCGACAACAAAGAATAATTTATTCAATTAAATTACTCGTTGTTGTCGCAAAATTTGTATTTCGAAGAGGTATATTTGTCTCCAATCTATCACTGACAAGTAAAAAAAGCAATAATAAAAAATTAGTTTTAACCCACAAAACACTAGCAAAAATAAATCTTAATTAATAAGGTTAAAAATTTGTGCGCCGATTGGACCGCGAGTACGCTTTTCGAACCTTACAGGTTCAGTACACCTTTTCCATTCGTGAGTACACTCATATGGAAAAGGTCTTCGAATCCAACACGTTCCGACCGCAGGGTCGGAACTCTCGGCGAGACATATATTAAAAAATCCAAGCAAAAGCTTGAATTTTTTAATATTGTGCGCCGGGTTGGATTCGAACCAACGAAGCCCGAAGGCGGGAGTTTTACAGACTCCTGTGATAGACCACTCCACCACCGACGCATATTAAACAAGTATACACAATTATTTATATTTTTCAACATTGTGAAAATATGCTAAAATATAACATATGTCACAGCTTTATAATAATTCAATTTTTTGGGTAGATATTGAAAAAATTAAACCAAACCCTTTTCAGCCTCGTCGAGAGTTCGACGAAGATCGACTTCGAGATTTAGCCGATTCAATTCGGCAGTATGGAGTCCTTCAACCCCTTGTAGTATCTAGAGAAGAAATTCAAAAAGAAGATGGCGTCGCTGTTGAATATGAATTGATAGCCGGCGAACGCCGGTTACGAGCTTCAAAAATTGCCGGACTCGAACAAATCCCTGTTATTATTCGCGTTGGTGATGATAATATGGCCAAATTAGAATTAGCAATTATTGAAAATTTACAGCGCGAAGATTTAAATGCCGTTGAGAGAGCTCGAGCCTTTATGAGACTCGTTGAAGAATTTAAATTCAATCATACTCAAATTGGGAAGAAGGTTGGAAAAAGCCGGGAATATGTTTCAAACACTCTTCGACTACTTGCACTACCGCAAGAAATATTAGACGCTTTATCGGCTCGTAAAATTAGTGAAGGTCATACCAGGCCAATATTAATGTTGATTGATCGGCCCGAGGAGCAGATGGTTTTGTTTAAGGAAATCATGTTTAAAAAAATGACCGTGCGTGATGCTGAAAAAGCGGCGCGGAAAATTGCTTTTGATAAAGTTCGCAAAAAAGAATATTTACTTGATCCAGAAATTGCTGAGATGGAAGAGCGTTTGCAAGAATCATTGGGAACACGTGTTCATATTGAGAAAAAAGAAAATGGGGGATATATTACGATTGATTTTTTCACCAATGATGATTTGCATACTATTCTTAGTTTAATTAAACCGAGTGATAATGGAAATCCAAATGCTATGCTTGATAAATACGCCGCCTCTCAACAGCCGGAAGTTGTTATTGTGAGTGAAGAGATATCAAACACTGCTGAAGATGATTCTCATCTAATGGATGATCGGACGACGGAAGAAGTGAAAAAAGCCGAAGAAGATATTGATTTATACAATATAAAAAATTTCTCAATTTAAATTAATAATCACAGGTCTGACCTGTGATTTTACTAGTTATTTTAATTTTTGCCGAAAGACAAAAATTTGGAAAGTAAACTATTTGATTTCAGATAAAAATTTATGCGCTTGCGAGCCAGACTAGTTTTGGCATAGTCGAGCCATTTTGATGATGGTTTGGCGTTTTTATTAACTTGGATCTCAACAATGTCATTAGTTTTTAATTTTGTACCAAGTGATGAATTCTTACCATTAACTTTGGCTCCTTGAGCATGATCGCCAACATCAGTATGGATAGCATAAGCAAAATCAATAACACTTGATTCTTCAGGTAGATCAACAATATCGCCCTTAGGAGTAAAGACGAAAAGTCGGTCACTAAAGAAATCCATTTTGATAGATTTCAAAAATTTTTCAGGATCTTCTTTGCTTTGATTTAAATCATGGAGCTGGTGGACCCATTCGAATTCTTTCGGAATAGTTTTATCTGTTTGGTGTTTTTCTTTATAAAAAAAGTGAGCAGCAATACCATTTTCAGCTTTTTCGTGCATTTCATGAGTTCGGATTTGAATTTCAACAATTCCTCCCGTGCCAGTAAAGATAGTGGTATGCAAACTTTGATAGCCGTTTGTTTTTGGCGAAGCAATATAATCTTTAATTCGATTTGGCACCGGTGTCCACTCTCCATGAATAAGACCAAGGACATGATAACAATCAGCGACACTATCAACCATAATTCGGAGAGCGATAATATCATATATTTTACCAATATCCATATTATATTTTTGAAGTTTCCGCCACAAAGAATACAAATGTTTTTGACGATAATCAATAATAGTATTTTTTATTTTTGATTCTTTAATTTTTTCTTCAATTTTATCTTTAACTTCAATTAAATATTTTTCTTCAGCATCTTTTTTAGATAAAAGTAATTCTTTGACCTCAATATATTCTTTGGGAAAAGCAAAGCGAAATGCCGCATCTTCCAATTTGCCTTTTAGTCGTCCCATCGATAGGCGATTGGCAAGTGGAGCGTAAATTTCAAGAGTTTCAAGGGCAATTCGTTTTTGTTTATCTGGGCGAACATGTTCTAAGGTTTCAATATTGTGAAGTCGGTCGGCTAATTTAATAACTAAAACGCGCAAGTCCTTTGCAACAGAAATAAAAAATTTTCTTAAATTCTCGACATTCCGCTCTACTCCTTTATATTTAACTTTTCCAAGTTTTGTTACGCCTTCGACTAAACCAACTATTTCGTCTCCAAATTCTTTTTTTAATTCATCTTCGGTTATACCTGCATCTTCTAAGACATCATGAAGAAGCCCAGCGGCAATGACGACAGGGCTCATATCAAGATCGGCTAAATTCTTAGCTGTAGAAGCTACGTGTAAAAAATATGGTTCGCCACTTTTTCGTAATTGTCCCTCGTGAGCACGTTTGGCAAAATTATAAGCCTTTTCAATTAAAGCTTTATCTCTTTCTTTAAAACCGGAAGTTAAAGATATAATGTCTTTGATACTTGGAATCATAAGTTATATTATATCTTATTCTTATTTTTTTGAAAGTTATTTCTTTTTAAGTTTTATATTATCACCGTGCTTGTGAGGGTTATGATTCTTGCACATTTTGTTACTACATCGCTCTGGAATAGTTTTTGTGCCTTCCATCATTAGAGAGCCACAGAGGTCGCAAATGTTGCCAGTTGGTTTGGCTTTGATAGCATTTTTACAATCAGGATAATTTGAACATGAGTAAAAAATTCCAAAGCGACCTCGACGCTCCATCATCTTACCTTTTTGACACACGGGGCAAGTGATATCGGTCATTTTTCTTTTCATTTCTTCTTCATCTTGTTTTACAAATTTACATTTTGGATAACGAGAACATGAAATAAAAGTTCCAGTTCCATCGCGTCTTTCTCTAATGACTAATTTACCACCACCTGATTTACCTTTTTTCTCACCACAGAGTGGACACATCTCACCAGTTTCTTTTGGTCCTTCTAAAACATTACCTTCCATATTTCGGGCTCCATCACAATCGGGATATTTAGAGCAGGAATAAAATTTTCCACCTCGAGAAAGTTTAATAATCATAGAGCTTTGACACTTTGGACAAAGCATATCAATTGGAGCTTCTCCCATATTTGTAGCTTTGGCTAATTTATCTTTTTCTTTAACTTCTTTTTGAAAAGGAATATAAAAATCATTTAAAGTTTTTACATATTCACGTTTACCATTTGAAATATCGTCGAGTTCATCTTCCATTTCGGCCGTGAAGGTATCGCTAATATAATTGGCAAAATTATTTTCTAAAAAAGAAGAGACTACATCACCAGTGTCGGTTGGGAATAGGGTTCGGCCTTCTTTTCGAACGTAGCCTCGATCCTCAATTGTTTTCATAATTGAAGCATAGGTTGAGGGGCGACCGATGCCACGGGCTTCGAGTTCTTTAATTAACCCGGCTTCTGAATAGCGATTTGGTGGTTCCGTAAATTTCTCAAGACTATTTAATTCCAAAAGAGTAATTTCTTCCCCAATTTCAACTTTTGGTAATTCAACATCTTCACCTCGAGCGCCAGCATCGCAAGAAAGCCATCCAAGGAATAAAACTTGTGAGCCATTGGCACTGAAATCAGGAATTTCGAACTCGCCAAACGCAAGGGGTTTGGCATCCAAACCCCTTGCGTTTGGCGAAACAATATTTGCGACGATTTTTGTTTTTAATAACTTAGCATCAGACATTTGCGAAGAGACAGTCCTTTCCCAGATTAATTGATAAAGTCTTCTTTGATCTTCTCCAATTCCAGCTTGTAATTGATCAACATGAGTTGGACGAATAGCTTCGTGAGCCTCTTGAGCATTTTTGGATTTTGTTTTATAAATATGTAATTGTGCATATTCTTTACCATATTTTTTCTCAATTAGAGTTAAAATTTGATTTTGAGCCGAGACAGATAAATTTGTACTATCAGTACGCATATAAGTAATAAATCCTGCTTCATAAAGTTTTTGAGCATTTTGCATTGTTCGAGAAGGTGAAAAGCCCAAACGCGAGCTGGCTGTTTGTTGAAGAGTTGAAGTGGTGAAAGGGGCACGCGGAGATCTTTTCTGTTCACTTGTCTTTAGGTCAGTGATAAACCATTTTTCTTTTTTACCTAATTTTAAAATGTTCTCAACGACTTTTTCATCTCGAGGCTCTTCAGTACAAAATAGAGTTAATTTATTTTTGTTTTTGGTATTAAAAATTCCTTCCAAGGTCCAGTATTGTTCTGGCACAAATGCTCTGATCTCTCTTTCGCGTTCCATAATAATGCGTAAGGCCGGGGACTGAACTCGGCCGGCCGAAAGTCCATATCGAACTTTTTTCCAAATAATACCAGATAAATCATAACCAACTAGACGATCAAGAACTCGACGAGCCTCTTGAGCTTTCACTAAATTCTCGTCAATGTCACGAGGATTATTAAGAGATTCCAAAACTGCTTCTTTTGTAATTTCATGAAAAGTTGCTCTTTTAATTGGAGCTTTAATTTTTTTATCAGCGTCGAGTAATTCTTTCAAGTGCCATGAAATAGCCTCGCCTTCGCGATCCGGGTCTGTAGCCAACATTATTTCGGTGGCTTTGGCCGAGAGTGATCGGAGTTCATTAACGACTTTTTCTTTACCTTTCGAAATTTCATAATGGGGAACAAAACCAGCTGGAATATCAATAGCATCTTTATTTGATTTTGGTAGATCTCTGATGTGTCCAACCGAAGCTCGGACAGTATATGCGCCGTCCAAATATTTCTCTATTGTTTTTGCTTTTGATGGTGATTCTACAATTAAAAGTTTCATACTGTGCTAAGTATTACACGAAAACATATTTTTTTGCAAATATTTTTAATTTTTTCTGATTTGACTGAGCTCTTCTTTAATTAATTCTTTCAATTCCATCATCGAAAGTAGGGCATTAGCTGTGCCGGTATCCATTTTTAATTCACGGATTAAATCATTACGATCCATAGGTTCTCGAAGTAATTCAATAACTTTCATTTCATTTTTATCACAATCAATATATTTTTCCTTATCTGTCTTCATTGGTTTTTCTACTTCAAATCCAAGAGCGAGTAAAATATCTTCACTTGTGGTCACTGGTATTGCTCCCTGTTTAATTAACCAATTAGTGCCATTTGAATTTGAAGAAAAGGCTGAGCCTGGTACGGCAAATACATCACGATTGTAATCAAGAGCCATTCGAGCTGTTATTAATGAGCCAGATTTTTCCTCGGCCTCAATTATTAGTACAGCTCGTGAGATTCCGGCCATTAAGCGGTTACGTTTGGGGAAAGAATATAAGGTGGCTTTCCACGAAGGTTCGAGTTCAGAGATCAGACACCCACCCTTATCGACAATTTCCTGGGCTAGACGAATATTTGAGCGTGGATGAATAACTGAATTATCGAGCCCCGATCCAGGGAATGAGACAGTTAAGAGTCCAGCATCAAGAGCGGCGCGGTGAGCAATACTATCTATTCCAATTGCCAAACCCGAAACAATAACGATTGGATAATTTTTTAGTCCAAGAATTAATTTTTGGCACATTTCTTTGCCATAGGAAGTGTATCTTCTTGAACCAACGACAGCTAAATATTTAAATTCTGGATCAGGAAGTTTGCCCCTGATATAGAGAGTTTTAGGTGGTTGGGGAATTTCAAGTAAGGCTTTCGGGAATTGTTCGAATTTTAATTTGTAAACATCTTCCATAGAATTTTAATATAGGTTATTGGAATAAACAGCTCTTTCTAGAGGGACCGCATAATTTTCTGTTGAAAATTTGCTCTGGCTCGGCTCGCCAGCCTTGCGCGCGCCCCTCTGATAAGTCTATTTATTCCAAGCTCATAATTATATTTTAAATTATACCACTTTTTATTTAGCAAGTAATAGTTTTGAAAAAATAAAATATCGGGGTATACTATGGATATATGTTGGATATAAAATTTATACGTGAAAATAAAGATATAATTAAGGAAGGGGCTAAGAAAAAGCATATAGAGGTTGATATTGATAGTCTTGTTTCAGTAGATGAAAAAAGATTAGAAATTCTTTCTCGTGTTGAATCTTTAAGAGCTGAACAAAATAAAGTCAGTGTTTCAATGGGGGGAACTTTAACTGAGGCCGCTCGAGGTCAATTAATTGAAGAGATGCGTTTAGTCAAAGAAGAATTGAAAGAGCAAGAAGAGGAATTACGCTCAGTTATTACAACATGGCAAAATTTAATGCTTCAAGTTCCAAATGTTCCAGATATTTCTGTCCCAGAAGGTGACAACGATGAGCAAAATGTTGAAGTAAGAGTTTGGGGAGAAAAACCACAATTCTCATTTACACCTAAAAGTCATATGGAATTGATGCTTTTGCATGATATGGCAGATTATGAACGTGGCGCCAAAGTAGTTGGCTTCCGTGGATATTTTATGAAAAATGATGGAGCTCGTTTAGAGTGGGCTTTAATGCGTTTTGTTGAAGATCGTTTTATGAACAAAGAAGGATTTACGCCCATGATTGTTCCTTCATTACTTCGTCGTGAGCCTTTTGTTGGTACCGGATATTTACCACAGAGTGAAGAAGATTTATATAAAACCCAAGAAAATAGTTATTTAGCGGGAACATCAGAAGTATCTACTATGGGATATTATATGAATGAAATAATTGATAAAAAAAATCTTCCAATAAAATTCTTTTCTTTCTCTCCCTGTTTTAGAGTTGAGGCGGGAAGTCATGGAAAAGATGAAAAAGGATTATTTAGAATTCATGAGTTTGTTAAATATGAACAAGTAGTTTTATGTGAAGCTTCCCATGAAGAATCCGTACGTCTGCATGAAGAAATTACCGCAAATGCGGAATCTCTTTTGCAAGAATTAAACCTTCCTTATCATGTAGTTGTAAATTGTGGAGGGGATTTAGGGCTTGGTCAAGTTAAAAAATATGATATTGAAGCGTGGATGCCAAGTGATAATAGATATAGAGAGACGCATTCATCATCGTATTTTCATGATTTCCAATCTAGGAGACTTGGAATAAGATATAAAGATGAAAATGGCAAGATGTATTTTGTTCATTCTTTAAATAATACAGCACTTGCTATGCCAAGAATAATTTGTCAGATAGTTGAAAACTACCAACAAGAAGACGGGACAATTAAAATTCCAGAAGTTTTGCAAAAATATTTAGGTAAAGAAATAATTTCATAAATAAATATGAAAGATATTCCGACATCTCCACGTATTATAGAGATAAGGCATAATCGTCGCGTGAAAAGAATACGAGTAGTTATTTTATTTGTCGTTTTATTGATTTCTATGACAGGAGCTTTGGCTTTTTTCTCGGCCAATAAGAATGTTGTCATAGATAAAATTGTTGTCAGCGGAAATCATATCATTGATGAAGAAGATATTGAAAAAGAAGTATATAAAAATATTTCCGGCCGATATCTTTATCTTTTTTCAAGAAGTAATAGTTTTATTTATCCATATAAAAAAATTTATAATTCTTTACTTTCAACTTTTCCAAGAATTGAGAAACTTTCAATTTATCGAGATAATTTGAAAACTTTACATGTTGATATTTTTGAGAGGACCGGTTCATATTTATATTGTGGGGCAACACTTCCGGAGAATAAAAATGAAGTAGGAGAAAATTGTTATTTTGTAAACAATGACGGTTTAATTTTTGATACAGCTCCTTATTTTTCGGGGAATATTTATTTTAAATTTTATCTTCCACTTGAAAATAGTAGCAGTGTTTCCCTTGGCCAACAGATGATTGAAGTTGATCGTTTCCATAATTTAGCTAGATTTATTGACGGGGTTACGGCTTTAGGATTTAAACCAATTTATATTATTAAAGATAAAGAGGGAACAAATTTTTTGTATTTAAATCATGGTCTCAATGACACAATTCCTAAAATTATTTTTAAAGATGATGTTGATTTAGATGTAATATATGATAATTTGTCTTTATCAATGAAAAAGAAAGAATTTGTTTCAGAAATAAATTCAAAATATAATACGCTTTTATATATAGATCTTCGTTTTAAAAATAAGGTTTTATATAAATTTCAATAATGAAAAATATTTTTGAAAAATTACATAAACCATTTTTTTGTTTAGCTCCGATGGCTGATGTGACCGATGCGGCTTTTAGACAGATTATTTGTAAATACAGGAAACCTGATGTTTTTTGGACCGAATTTGTTTCGGCCGATGGATTATCGAGCCCGGGCCGAGAAGTTTTGAAAAATAATTTAATATTTACTAAAAAAGAAAAACCAATCGTTGTTCAGCTTTTTTCTTCTAATCCAGATAAAATGCGACAAGCTGTTAAGTATGTCGCCTTGCTAGGTTTTGATGGTATTGATATAAATATGGGTTGTCCTGATAAGTCGGTTGAAAAACAAGGGGCTGGAGCCGCGATGATGAAAGATATAAAAAAATCTGGCGAAATAATTCAAGCGGTTAAAGATGGCATCAAAGATTCAAAAAGAAAAAATGTGGCCGTGTCGGTTAAAACTCGGATAGGTTATAATCAGAATCAAATTGAAGTTTGGATTCCATTTTTATTATCATGTGATATAGATGCTCTAACAGTACATGCTCGGACAAGAAAAGAAATGTCAAAAGTTCCAGCCCGATGGGATTACATTAAAAGAGTTGTTGAAATTAGAAATGAAATGAAAGTTAAAACTAAAATTATCGGCAATGGTGATGTTTTAGATTTAAAACATGGCCGGCAATTAGCCAAAGAAACTGGTTGTGATGGAATAATGATAGGCCGGGGAATATTTGGTAACCCTTGGTTGTTTTCAGATATTGTACCTAGTATGAAAGAAAAATTAAAAGTTATGGTTGAGCATACAAAATTATTTGAAAAACTATTAAGCAAGCACAAGAACTTTGCTGTTATGAAAAAACATTTCAAAGCTTATGTGAATGGTTTTGATGGAGCCAAAGAATTACGTGTGGAGTTAATGGAAACTAAAAATGCCAAAGAAGTTGAAGCTATCGTTAATAAATTTCTCAAAAACTGTTAATTTGACTTGCCCCGTTGCAAATTTTGATAAAAATTTCTTTACGGGGTATAATCAAGTTTATGAATGACTCAAATATTGCCCTATATCGTAAATATCGCCCAGAGAGCTTCGATGAGGTTATTGGCCAAGACCATGTTGTTAAAGCTATATCAGGGAGTTTAAAGGCGGGGAAAGTGGCCCATGCTTATCTTCTTTGTGGCCCGAGGGGGATTGGGAAGACAACAGTGGCTCGAATTATCGCTCGTGAACTTGAAACGTCGGTCAATGATATTTATGAAATGGATGCGGCTTCGAATCGGGGAATTGATGATGTTCGAGATATCAACGAAAATGTTCGAACTCTACCTTTTGATTCAAAATATAAAATTTATATTTTAGACGAAGTGCATATGTTCACCAAAGAAGCTTGGAATGCACTACTTAAAACGATTGAGGAACCACCAGAGCATGTCATTTTTATCTTAGCTACAACTGAAATAGAGAAAGTGCCAGAGACAATAGTTTCTCGATGTCAGAGTTTTATTTTTAAAAAACCGAATGATGCAATTTTATCTGAACATATAAAAAATATTGCAAAAAAAGAAGGATATAAAATAGAGGAAGGTGGAGCTGAGCTTATCGCTTTGCTTGCTGATGGTGCATTTCGAGATGCACTTGGAACTCTTCAAAAAGTGATTTCATTTGGAAATAATAAGGTTATAAATATTACTGAGATCGAACAGATAACAGGAGCTCCAAATACAACCTTGGTTGATGATTTTTTATATTCTCTAGCCGAAAATGATATTGAACAAGGTTTTGTTTCAATCGAAAAAGCAGTTAAACAAAATATTGATATGGCCGTTTTTATTAAGATGATTTTATATAAACTCCGTTTCGCTTTGATGCTTCGCTATGTACCGGGATCAAAGAAATTAATCGAAAATACAATCAGCGAACGAGATATGGTATATTTATTAAAACTTATTTCAACTAAACCCGAGCATATTTCATCTTCAACCTTAATAATTTTATTAGAGGCTTATCAATCTTTAAGAAATGCTGTCATTAGTGAATTACCACTTGAACTAGCGCTGATAAAAATTCTTAATGTTGAAAAGGAATCCGCTTCCACATAAAGTCATGGCGAAACAAAGTAAAATTTGGGATGTCATAATTATTGGAGGAGGGGCCTCAGGATTAATGGCTGGAGCAGTAGCTTCAGCTCGATCTTTGTCGGTTCTGATTGTTGATAAAAATAAAAATTTAGGCGAAAAATTAAAAATTACTGGTGGTGGCCGGTGTAATATTACTAACAATGAACCAGACATTCATAAGATGCTGAAAGTTTATGGCGATCAAGCTCCATATTTGTATACGCCATTTTCAATCTTTGGAGTCAAAGATACATTCGAATATTTTGAATCGCGAGGTTTACCACTTGTCGTTCAAGCCCGCAATCGGGTTTTCCCCAAGACTGAGAAAGCTCTCGATGTTTTTAATGTTTTAAATAAAGAATTAATAAAGAATAAAGTTGAGATTAAAAATAATTGCATCGTCCGAGAAATTATTCATAATAACAGTAAAATAATAAATATAAATACCGACAAGGGCCAGTTTTACGCCAAATCATTTATTCTCTCAACTGGAGGATTATCCCATCCAGAAACTGGTTCAACTGGGGATGGTTTTCGATTTTTAAACGAATTGGGGCATACAGTTTCTGATCCAACTCCAGATATCGTACCAATAGAAGTGGAAGATAAATGGGTGAAAATACTCTCAGGAACAAGTTTGTCGTTTATGAAGATAACATTCTATTTAGATGAGAAAAAACAATTTTCCAAAACGGGTAAAATATTATTTACCCATTTTGGGCTTTCTGGTCCACTTATTTTAAATAGTGCCAAAAGTATTAAAACCTTGCTCGACAAGGGTATGGTGACAGCCCGAATTGATCTATATCCAGATACGAATATTGGTGATTTAGAAAAAAGAATTATTAAAGTTTTTGATTTAAATAAGAATAAAATTTTAAAGACGGTTGTAAAAGATTTTGTACCAGAAGGGATGCATATTGCAGTTTCAAAATTGATTAATTTTGTTGATCTTGAAACAAAAGTTCATAGTGTTACAAAAGAAAATCGTAAATATATAGTTAAGCTTTTGAAAGCAATGCCAGTGAATATTGTGGGTCTTATGGGTTATGATAGGGCTGTTGTGGCTGATGGAGGAGTTAAAATTTCAGAGATAGATATGAAAACTATGCGCTCAAAATTGTTTCCGAATTTATATGTCACTGGAGATTTGCTTCATTTGAATCGCAAGTCCGCGGGTTATAGTTTGCAAATTTGTTGGACAACAGGCTATATTGCAGGTTCGTCAATTTAACTTTGGATTTCTTTTTTATAAATAGAAACTAAACTATATAATAAACTTAAAACAAGTGGCCCAATTAAAATACCAAGTGGTCCAATCAGAGAGATGGCGCCTAGGATTGAAAAGAGGATAAAAAGTGATGGTATTTCGGTGTCTCTGGAAATTATATAAGGAGCTAGTAGATTGTCGATAGTTCCAATTAAGAGACCTGACCAAATTAATAAACCAAGAGCTTGTAATTCCATACCAGTAAAAAACAAAAATAGAATAGCGGGAATAGAAACAATAGAAGTTCCGATTGTTGGGACAAAAGAGGCAATACCAGCGACAACAGCCCAGATAACTGGATTGGGGACACCAAAAATCATAAAACCACCCCAAGCTAAAATTCCCTGAGCAATAGCGATAATGAAAGAGCCTTTGAAAATTCTGTTGATTGATTTTTTTAAATTAGTCAGAATTTCATTTGTATGTTGGTCAGAAAGCGGAAAAATATTTATTAATCCTTTTTTCCATTTTGCTCCATCTTTTAATAAATAAAATAAAGTAAACATCATGAGGACAAACATAATAATAGAATTAATTGTCGAGGAAAAAAATTGAGCTAAGTTATTAGAGAGGGAGGACATTAATTCAGTAATTTTAGAATGAACATCGAAATTAAAACCAGTTGGTAGGAATTTATTAATTGAAGTATCAATCGATTCAACTAAATGGTTAGATGCTCCAGAGCTAACTAAGTTAGTGTACATATTTTGAGTTTGATTGAAAACAGCCTTACCGACGAAAAATAGAGGGACACATAAAAAAATTAAAAAAAGCAAAACCGTTAGAATTGAAGCTAGCCAAGAAATATTCCAAACTAAATGTTTTTTAATCCAAATATAAACTGGATTAAGAACGACAGCAAAAGCCGCCGCTAAAATAAACATTGTTAAGAATGGATAAAAGATAACGAGAGTTATAATAATCGTTATTGATAATAAGACAAACAAAAAATACTTTTCAGTTGAAGTTATTTGCATAAGTATATTATAACAACAAAAGAGTAATCGAAGCAAACTGATATTTTTATTCTATGAATCATTTTTCGACTTTATTAATAATATTTATTAACATGTAGCAAAAACACCCATTCTTATGAGTGTTTAGACTAAAGTAGATACACCCTTAGTATTTTGATTACTATTGTGTTTTATTTTCATCGTCATTGACGACGTCTCCACATTTTTCACATTTCATAGTTTTTTCATCAACTCTTTGCATATTTCCGCCACACTTTTTGCATTTCATTTCATTATTTTCCATATTATTTTGGCTTTTATTATCTTAAATATTCGACCCCTACAAATATTGGAGCCGTATTTGGTAATCAATTATTACATGATTGTAATAATATTCTCTACCCCACGGCCTTTATTATGGTAGGTGTTTATATTATCAGCTTTAATTATCTATAATAAATAGAAAAAATTATATGGGAATTATTATTTGGATCATTTTTGGTGGATTAGTTGGATGGATTGCTTCTCTTATTATGGATACTGATCCACAACAAGGAATAGTTTTAAATATTGTGGTAGGAATTGTAGGAGCTGTTATTGGTGGTTGGATTATGAGTTCTATCGGACAAAGCTCAGTAACTGGTTTTAATTTCTACAGTTTCTTGGTTGCAATTTTAGGTTCAATTGTACTTATCTTTATTGTTAAAGCCTTAAAGCGTATGTGACCATAGCAAAATAGATTACATTGGCTATATGAGTTCTATGCTTAAGGTAAGATAAGGTGCGCAATAAAAAAGACTTTATGTTAAATAAAATTAATGTTGAGTCTTTTTTATTTTGGAATTAAGCGAAAGGATAATTTTTTTTGATGTTTATTGAAATAGGAGCTTCAGAATTGTTTTTTATTTCCTCAATTTTTCTTTCCAATTCTTTTGTCACAGTCTCTAGTCGTTCCGCTCGGTCAGCCATTTTTATTTCAAACTCTTTAGTGTGACGGGCAAGCATTTCAGCGACATCCATCATTTCTGTAATATCTTCCATGGCCAGTAAAATAATTGGCTGATGGTTGATAGATTCATCTTGGATGTAAATTTGGCGAGCATTTAAAATCATGACCTTTCTTCCAATTAAAGGAAATTCATGGGTGACTTCAAAACCTTTAAAAAAAGTGTGTTTAGGTAAGATATCTTCTAGGAGTTTTTTTAAAGAAGGAATATTCCACTGACCATTTCCAAGCTCGTAGACAATTTTACCCTCAGTGTCTTTTTGTTTAACTTGAAAAGTTTGATAAAATGGATCATTTGCCGATATCACACAAAAATCTTTATCAAGTATTAAAACTGGTTCACGAACTACGTCAGCGACAGTTTTAATATATGTCCAACTTCTATCCCAATAATTTTCAATAAAACCATTATCTATTTTTATTTTTGAATTGTTTGTATTTGCTTTCATACTAGAGATGCCGTTTCAACTATCAAATGATTGCAAATAATGATATACTTATTATGCGCAAATTTCTTCCATAATAAACCACCTAACACTCATACCAGAAGGTGTAAATGAAAACACAAAGACTAATTTATATGAAATAGTACGTTATTTTGTCTTTCATAAGTCGTTTCTTTGGTCTTATAATAATTGGTCGTTAAATTAGAAATAAATTAATGAATAATATTATGCTTACAAAAAAACAACAAGAAAAAGAAAGAGAATTATTTACCATTGTGCACAATGTCTACGTTAAAGGGCTTAATACGTATGCGTATTACAAAGTAAATAATCGAAGTAAGAGCGAAGATTTGGTTCAAGATACTTTTTTAAAAACATGGAAATATATTGTTAAGGGAGGAAGAATTGAAATTATGAGAGCTTTTCTTTATCACATTCTTAATGATTTAATTATTGATCAATACAGAAAACACAAAACAGTTTCACTAGATGTTTTGATTCAAAAAGGATTTGAGCCGAATGTTGATGATTCAGAATTTATTATGAATAATTTTGATGGAAAGGTGGCATTATTGTTGATCAAACTTTTACCCGAAAAATATCAAAGAGTAATGCATATGCGGTATGTTCAGGATTTGTCTATCAAAGAAATTGCCCTAATTACAAAAGAATCACATAATACTGTAGCTGTTCAATTACATCGTGGACTTCAAAAAATAAAAAAAATGCACAAGTCTTATTGATAGTCAACAAGATGTTATTTAATTTGTAATAAATCTGACGCTAAAACGGCATCTATTGTAGAAGATGAGTATCTTTGTAGATTTTCATTAATAATTATATTTCATACAAAATTAAGTTTTTAATTTAAATTTACTTGTTCAAAACAAATTGGTCGTATTGTTAGATTTATACGTCTCTTACAATTTATTAAACATTCTTAATGTAAAAATAATTTTATGATTAAAAAAATAATTTCATTCATGTTCATGTTTGCATTTATAATAGCTATATCGAGCTATGTCGCGCCAAAAGCCCAAGCAGCTGTATATCCAGATGGATGTTCTTCTGCTATTGGTTATAGTATTACTGATGGAAAACCATGTAATGGTACATCGACAGCAACTTCTCTAATATCAGGCTGTGCAACTGTGCTTGGATATAGTGTGACAAATGGTTCAGCTTGTAGTGGAGGAAGTGAAGCCTTAACTTACCTTGCTGGATGTACATCAGTATACGGCTATAGCACTATAACTTCAGCTGCTTGTAATGGAACGCAAATAGCTACATTATATGTAAACCCAATTATTACACCTGGGTTACCAACAACAGGAGTTTTGGGTTTGAGTCTTATGAACGCTATCATTTTAGGTTTATTGGGAACTTTGGCTATCGGTGGAATCACTTATGCAAGTCGTCGAACTAAAACAGCGTAATATTAGATATAAAGGCGGGTGCATATGTATCCGTCTTTGCTGTATATGAAAAGAAATAGAAAGAAAATTATTATATTATTTTTCTCACTATTAATATTGGGAATTTTTGTCGTATTTATTGCTCGGAAAATATATTTTGTTCCGACTGATGAAATTGTCTTGCCTGATAATATAGAAAATAAATATATTAATAGAATAGAGGGGGCAAAAACAAACGTAGCCGACATAAGTGTAAAAAATACAAATGTATTTAATCGTCGTCTTACCATACCTGCTCTTGAGATAGATGCAAAAATACAAGATGTTGGGATAACAAGTAAGGGCAATATGTCGACGCCAAATAATTTCTTTGATGTAGGATTATATAAATATGGTCCACTGCCAGGAGAGATGGGAAGCGCGGTTATTGCTGGACATGTGAATAATGGTTTTGGTTTTGACGCCGTGTTTGGGGATTTAAAAAATATTAAAGAAGGGGATGCTATTTACGTAGAGATAGAAAAAGGTACAAAGATTCACTTTGTGGTTACTTCTACTTCTATTTATGATTATAATGCTCCGGCTCCGGAAGTATTTGAACAATCAGATGGTGCATACTTAAAATTAATTACCTGCACTGGTAATTGGATATCTGATTTACGCACGCATGATAAACGTCTGGTTGTGAATGCTACGAAAGTGGAAAAATAATATAATCAAAAAAATTTTATACTCAAAATAAAAAATATTGAGTAAGGCTTTTATATATTGTAATAGTTGAAAAATAACCATTTTTAAGGTATTCTATAAGAGTTTGAAATATTTGGGGATCGTCTAATGGTAGGACAGCGGCCTTTGAAGCCGTTAATTGGGG
>CAYRQO010000001.1:25408-34913 GCA_964426515.1 uncultured Candidatus Saccharibacteria bacterium
CATAACTGGCGGAACAAAAGGTCTGGGGAAGGCCTTGGCTTTTTGTTTTCTAAAAAATGAAGCGAAAGTTGTTGTTTGCTCACGAAAAGAAGAGGAAATAAAAGAAATTTCTAGAGATGGAATTTTGGGAGTGGTAGCAGATGTGACAAAAGAAAATGACATGACTCATTTACTTGAAGTAGCGAAAGAAAAATTTGGCCAAGTAGATATTTGGATTAATAATGCTGGTCTTTGGGTGTCACATCAATTAGCGGAAGATTTTGATATGGAGAAAGTTAAAGAAATGTTTGAAGTTAATGTTTTTGGTTTAATGAATGGTTCTCGGGTGGCCTTAAGATTGATGAAAGAAAAGGGGACAGGAACAATAATTAATATTATTTCCGATAGTGCTCTTGTTGGTAGGTCTATGAGCTCGACATATTCTTCAAGCAAATGGGCTGCTAGTGGTTTTACAAAATCAATTAAAGAAGAAAATAAAAATATATTAATTGTAGGAGTATATCCAGGGCCGATTCAAACTGATATTTTTGGACAAAGTAAACCAGAAGGTTTTGATAATTTTATGACGCCCGAATATGTGGCGGATGTAATTGTTGAAAATTTAAAAAAAGAAAAACCGGAAGAAGAATTAATAATACAAAAAAAATAATTAATATGGACAAATATCAAATTGATTTATTAAAAAAAGTTGAAGAGCTAACGGCGAGATTAAATGAATTATTTAGTCAAAAAGGTAAGTCGGTTTTTTCTCGCTATCCACTTTCTTTTGCGCTCTTAGTTATTTTTGGAGCCACAATGGTTAGTCAGGGGATTAAGGATATACTACTGGAGATTACATTTTTTAAAGAGCACTCTTTAGTCATGTTACTGGCAGGTATTTTAATTCTAGTTTTAACGGGAACTTTGTATAAAAAACTAGATAAATAGGGCTTAAAATACTTATTAACAAAAATTTAAAAGGGTATATAATGAGCAAATTATGAAAAAATTATACATTTTATTTGGAATATCAATATTAATAATCACCGGGTTTTTAACGACCCCAACAGAGGCTCAAGCCTGTAATAATTACGCTTTTGACAGTAATTGTCGAACTCATCAAGTAAATAGATATCGAAACGACGATATTTATGCTTTTGGTCGCCGAAATAATTATGCATTTCAGCCAGAATCGAGATATCGAAATAATTATGCTTTTGATGGCAATAATTATCGGAATTATTATCCTAAATACGCATTCTATTCACACCAATACTAAAATAGATATTAAAAAAGAGAGAAATAAATTTATTTCTCTCTTTTTTAATTTTCTTCTTGAGGTTTTTCAATTGTTAGAGTTTCAATTTCCATGACCTCGCCAGTTATCCGCATGACGTCTTTATCGATTTTTCTAAATTCGTGATTTGATTTATTAAAATGGTTTACAACAGTTTCAATAGACTTTCCTAATTTTTGGTGGACTTCTTCATATGATTGTAAATGGTTTCCTAATTCACCAACTCTTTTGATAATATCTTTCGCTCCTTCTTCTATTTGCATGGCTTTTAAACCTTGAAGGACAGTTTGTAAATAGGCTAAGAAAGATGTAGGCGAAACAATGATGACCTTATATTTATTGGCTGCTCGTTGAATAAGATTCTCAGGATCTTCGCCAAGGCCAACAGTCCCGACTAAAAGATCATAATAAATTGCCTCATGCGGGATAAACATAAAAGCAAAATCCATAGTGTTATTTTTAGGTTGAATATATTTTGAAGTTTCAACGATTCGATTTTTCAAATCGTTTTCAAAAATCTTAGCCAAATCTTTTTTTCGCATCGGTTCTTTTTCTTCGGTCATTCGATTGTAATTTTCAAGCGAAAATTTTGAATCAATCGGTATAACTTTATCTTTAACGAAAACGGCGGCATCAACAATACTGCCATCAGGGAAAGGGTATTGCATTTGATATGAGCCTGGAGGCATAACATTTTTTAATAATGTCTCTAAATAATATTCACCCAAAACTCCACGTTGTTTTGGATTTTTTAGTATGTCTTGCAAATTTTTTAATTGGTCAGCAAATGAGACAACTTGTTTATTGGTCTCATCTAGGCGAGTAATTTTCTCAGTAATGTCGGCAATAATTCGAGATGTCTCTGTCGATTGGAAGCGCATTGATTGATTGATTTCTTTTTGTGATTCACCTAGTTTACTATCGATATTTCGAGATAATTCATTTATCTGATTAAGTAAAAGTTGAACCGAGTTATCGGTTTTTTCTTCAGGCTTATTCCTCAAGAAGAAAAAAAGACCAATAACTAAGGCAATGAGTATTCCGAGAAAAATAATAATAAGTGTTTCCATAAATGCATTCTATCATAAATATGGTATTATTTATAAATAATGAGCAAAAAAGTGTTGATAAAAATCATTCTAGGATTATTGGCTATTATCCCATTTATTTATTTACTTCATTTTTTAAAAATTGGTGATTTCTTTAAAAACTCACCTGTTTCTAAATTAATTGTTTTTTGGATCTTTTTTGATTTTATCTATATTTTTTATCGCGCCTTTTTGCTCTTACTTAATAAAAGGAGGCTCCATTCCAGTAAACATCCATTTGTTTCAATTTTGATACCAGCTTATAACGAAGAAATTTGTATTGAAAAAACGTTAAATTCTTGTCTTTTCCAGACCTATCCCAATTTTGAAGTTATAGTGATAAATGATGGCTCTGTTGATAAAACATTAGAGGTAGTAAATTCATTTATAAAAAAACAGGAAGATGATATACAAAGTAAAAAAATTAATTTTGTTGTTATTGATAAACATAATGAAGGTAAGGCAGTAGCATTAAATTGTGGAAAAGATAAAGCAAGTGGAGATTTTTTAGTTACCATAGACGCAGATTCGCACTTAAGTTCTCATGCAGTTGAAAAAATTATGAATTATTTTAATTCTGAGGATATTGGTGCTGTAGCAGGAAACATCGTTGCAATTTATAAAGATAGTATTTTGGGGTATTTACAAAAAATAGAATATGAAATGGGTATTTATTTTATAAGAGCTTCTCAAAGTTTTTTTGGTAATGTTCTCGTTACACCAGGAGCCTTGTCTGCTTATAGAAAAAGCGCGGTAAAAAATTTTGAGGAGGGAACTTTGACAGAAGATTTTGATAGCTCGGTTCGAATTTTAGAAAAAGGATATAAAATTATTATGGCACCCGATGCCATCTGTTACACTCAAGTTCCTCTTAGTGTATCTGATCTAATTAAACAAAGAATTCGTTGGCAAGAGGGGAGTTTGGAAGTTTTCTCTAAACATTCTTTCCATAAAATGGGTTTTTTTGTTTCTCTCGAATGGTTTTTTCTATTACTATTTGGTTTTTATCCTTTAATGGCTAAATTTATATCTTTATTTGCCATACCTTTATTTTTAATATCCAGTGACTACTCAAATTTATTTCATTTTACTTTCTTATTCATTTCTTATTCTATTTTTAGTTATTTTATTTTATTTTCTATTGTCGCACATTATTCACATGACAAAAAATCCCTATTAGCAGTTCCATTGTATGTTATTTACTTCAATACAATTGTTCTATACTCTGTTTTAGTGGCGCAAATATTAATATTTAAAGGGAAAAATCAAACATGGACAAAAATCAAAAGATACCATATTTAAAAGACGTTTTTTTATATTTTTGTAAAGTGGCAATTTTGTTATTTGTTTTGAGTTACCTTGTATCTCAAACCCCCGCTTACAATCAATCGCTTATGTTTATATTTGTAGTTTTTTTATCTTTTTCCTTTAATATTTTTTTTGTAAGTCTTATTGCTTTAAGCTACGCAGTTTCTTTTTATATGACTAAATTTGTACTTGGTGATTTAAATTTGTTACTAGTTTATTCATTTTCAGTTTTTTTAAACACTATTTTTATGTTTATCTACTTTAAGTTTAAATATAAATTTAAAGAGAAATAAAAAAATATTTACTATTTCTTCGAGTACTGTTTAATGATATAAGTTTAATCTCCTTATCCTCTAAATTAATTTTCCAAGATAATGTTTGAGCGTGTATATCCAATCTTCTTCGGTTTCAGAATTAGCCTGTTCTTTTTGATTGAGCATCCACTCTAAATACCCTCGATCGATTTGAGTAACTTCTTCGACTGTTTTGCCGTTATGTTTTCCAAAATTAAACATATTCATCAACGATGGTCGACTTGATATCTCAATCATTTTTTCTATGGCTTTTTCCCTAAACGCTTCTTCTGAAGCGTCGGGCGATCCAGCTCCGCTGGATTTAGCCTCGTTTTTCAACTCATCCATAATTTTATCAAGAAGTCGTTCGTATAATTTTTCCAAAACTAAAACATCACCCAAGGCATCATGAGCTTCGGCCTCGATATCAATATCTAAATAGTATCTTAAATACTGAAGACGATATTGAGGGATGACATTATTTTTATCAAGAGCCCGAGCAACCCGAAGAGTACAGATAGTATTGGATGCGGTAATATTTTCATTCTTTAGAATTTCAAAATCAAATTTATTATTGTGGGCAACCATTACAGAATTTTTATCTTCAAGAAGAGATTTTATTTTTTTATATTCAGGACTTTCTTTAAACGCCGGTTTATCGGCTACATGCTTATTGGTGATATGGGTAATAGCACTGGCTTCAGGAGGAATAGGAATTGGTGGTTTATATAATTCACAAAAAGTCTCGCTATTTGTTTTATAAGCTAACTGGCAAAGAAAATCCTTTTTGGGTTCATTGCCCGTTGTTTCGGTGTCTAAAAATATGATTTGTTTCATAATTGTATTTTAGCATAAATTTGATACAATAATATATATGTCATTACACGAACAAATAAAAAATCAAATAAAAGAGGCCGTGATGGCTCGCGATAGTGTCCGCCTTGAAGTTATGCGAGGATTAGTCACGGCTTTTACTAATGAGCTTGTTGCTACCGGGAAAACTCCCCAAGACATGTTGCAAGATGAAGAGGCGATAAAAGTTATAACTCGAGCCTCAAAACAGAGAAAAGATTCGATTGAGCAATTTACTAAGGGTAATCGAATGGATTTAGTTGAAATAGAAAAAGCTCAACTAATGATCATTGAAGAATTTTTACCAAAATTGATGAGTATAGATGAAGTTGAAAAATTTGTGAAAGAAAAATATGAGGCATTGGAAATCAAAGACGTAACGAAAAAAGGATTATTTATGTCATCTTTGATGAAAGATTTAAAAGGTCAAGCCGACGGAAGTTTAGTCAAAGAGGTCGTCGATAAATTATTTTCCGCCCAAGGCGGATCAGCCTTGGGCTGAATACAAGATCATATGAAAATTATTTTACATTGGATTATTTTATCGGTTGCGGTTTTTATTACAACTAAAATTTTACCTGGGCAAGTTGTCCTCGATCCGATTTGGACGGCCCTCATTGTGGGGGCTTGTCTGGCTTTATTTAATATGATTATAAAGCCAATCATCAATATTCTAACTTTGCCGATAAATATAATTACTCTTGGTTTATTTTCTCTTGTTATTAACGGAGCTTTGTTTTGGTATTTAGGGGTACTGATAGATGGATTTGATGTGACTAGTTTTTATGCCGCTTTCATCGGAGCATTACTCGTTTCAATAATTAATTGGGTCTTAAAAAAAGTTTTTCACTTTGATCTTTAATATATGGAGCATATTTCAATCACGGCTATCCGTCAATTTGTTGAGGTTCACGCAGTAATTGTTTATCTTGTTATTCTCTTGGGAGTTGTTGTTGAAGGGGAGATAATGGTTATTTTTGCTGGAATTTTTTCACATCTTGGTTCTATTAATATAATTTTAGCTTTTTTGGCAGTCTTTTTGGGTGGAGCCATGAAATCAATTTTAGGATATACGATTGGATTTTTTTTAAACAAACATCACTCTCATAAACCATTCATGCATAAAATAGAAAGAAGAATTTCTTACTTCTTGCCTCGATTTAAAGAGAAACCTTTTTGGTCAATATTTATATCTAGATTTTTTATTCTCGGCATTGGTTGGTTTACAATTTTATATTCTGGTTATAAAAAGATTCCCTTAAAACTTTATGCTAAAGCTGAATCTATGTCTTTAGTTTTATGGTCAACTGGCGTCCTTGCTCTTGGTTACTTTTTTAGTTATACTGCGCTGTCGATAAGTCGCGATGTTCGTAAATTTATCGGCATTATCCTTATCTTTTTTATTCTGTTTTTCATTTTAGAAAAGATGTTGGCACTTATTGTTGAATTATTTAGTGGAGAAGATTATCAAAGTAATGAAGAATAATCCACCGTCGCTTTTAACAAAAGCTATGGCGAGACAATGTCATGTCAATTTTTAACAAAAAGAAAATATGTGTCACTCACAACGGAGCTTTTCATACCGATGATCTTTTTGCGACTGCAACTTTATCGATTTTAAATAATGGAAATATAGAAATTATTAGAACCCGTGATCCAAAAATAATTGCCAAGGGTGATTATGTTTATGATGTTGGGGGTGGTTATGATCCAACAAAAAATATTTTTGATCACCACCAAAGAGGAGGGGCAGGTAATAGAGAAAATAATATCCCTTATTCATCTTTTGGTCTTATTTGGAAAACTTATGGTGAAAAAATTTGTGGTTCAAAAGAAGTTGCGCTTGAGATAGATAAAAAACTTGCTCAGCCAATAGATGCAATTGATAACGGCATAGATTTAACGGTGTCTAAATTTAAAGGGATAGAACAATATACGGTAAATAATATTTTTAAAGCTTTTTATCCAACTTGGGATGAAGATGTAGATAATGTAGATAAAATTTTTGAACAGGAAGTTAAAAAAATTATTCCACTTCTTGAAAGAGAGATTAAAGTTGCTCAGTCAAATGTTAAAGGAGAAAAAATAATAATGGAAGATTATAATAAATCACAAGATAAAAGAATTGTAATTTTAAGTCAGCCCTTTCATAGATTTTTGGTTAGAGATGTGCTTCCTAAATTAGCAGAACCTATTTATTATATTTGTCCAAGTGGGCATGATGGAAGTTGGAAAGTAGAAACAGTGAGTGTAACTCCGGACACAATGGAAAGTAGAAAATTGTTTCCAGAAGCATGGCGTGGTTTTACAAATGGTGATTCTAAGTTAAAAGAAGCGACCGGGGTAGAAGACATTATTTTTTGTCATAAATCGGGTTATTTATTGCATGTTAAATCAAAAGAAAGTGCAATAAAACTTGCTGAAAAGGCAATAATAAGTTAAAAAGTATAAAGTTATAAAGTATAAAGAAAAATCCAGTAACTTTAAAAACTTTCAACTTTATAACTTTTAACTAAAATCATATGTTTATAGATGAAATAAAATTTTTTGCCAAAGCAGGCCGTGGAGGAGACGGGGTTGTTCGTTGGCGCCGGGAGAAATTTATTGACAAAGGTGGGCCCAATGGAGGCGATGGTGGCCGTGGAGGAAATATTTATGCCGTTGCTGTGTCTGACATAAATTTACTTTCTAAATATAAACATAAAAAACAATTCGTTGGTATCGATGGTGAAGAAGGGGCTGGAGGAAGCCGTCATGGAAAAGATGGAAAAGATTTATTAATTGAATTTCCAGTCGGTTCGGTTATTACAAATATTGAAAGTGGGGGATCGGTTTCATTCGATATCGTTGGGCAGAAAGAGTTACTTCTTAAGGGTGGTCCCGGTGGATACGGCAATGAACAATTTAAAACTTCCATAAATACAACTCCAACTAAAGCCACGAAAGGAAAAATTGGCGAGCAAGGAAATTTTAAAATAGAACTTGAACTTTTTGCTGATGTTGGATTAATTGGATTACCTAATGCTGGCAAGTCATCGTTATTGAATGCTGTGACGAATGCTACGGCTAAAATTGGAAGTTATCAATTTACAACTCTCGATCCAAACTTGGGCGATTTTTTTGGATACACAATTGCTGATATCCCGGGACTTATCGAAGGGGCCTCAGAAGGTAAGGGTTTAGGTATAAAATTTTTAAAACATGTCAAAAGAACTAGAATGCTGGCTCATTTAGTCTCACTGGAGAATGATAAACCTTTAGCTGTCTATAAAGAAATTAGAAAAGAACTTGGTAATTACGATCAGTCTTTATTGGAAAAACAAGAAGTGATTATTTTAACTAAAACAGATCTTGTTGAAGATATCAAAAAGATTGAAAAAATTAAAAAAGAATTTGAAAAACTTCCTGCCTCGTCGAGTCAAGACGGGGGTAAACCAGTTTTTACTCTTTCACTTTACGATGATGCCTCAATAAAAAAATTAATTGATGAATTAGTTAAAATATTGAGAAAAGGGGAAAAGAGAGTATAATTATTTTGTTGGTATTTATTAACATTAGTCATAATTTATGAAGAAAAATATATTAAATGTTGTTTTGAGTGTTGTGATTGCTGGTCTATTTCTAGTTGGGGCCTCATTTTTTGGTAAAAGTATTATGGATAGACAAGGTAATCTAGGTCAAGGATTAAAAGTAAACGAATCTATAAGCGAGAATACTTGCTATGATAGCCCCAATTATTTTATTGTGACTCGAGTGGCATCTATTGGTGATCCAGGAGATGATATTTTAGTTAAAAGAAAGACCGATCAAAATATTGAGTGCAAGTATAAAGTGGCGGAAGGGGATTTTGAAATATTAGATAATCGAGGTGATGGTTATGATTTATATTCATACAGTCAATTTTTTTCCTATATTAATGATAATTTTTTAATTTTAAATGAAGGGACGGGTTCTAATCGAACAGTTCGAATCTTTGATTTAGAAAAACAAAAAGACATCTTCAGTGATAATTATCATGGAGAACTTGATTTACAGGGTAGTACTTTAATTTATTGGCGAGCGACAAAAGATATTCCAAACAAGGAAAATTGTTCAAAAGTTGATGAATATAAAAAGGGTGGCGTAGGAGCTCAAATAGAAACAAAAGTTTCTCTTAACTTAATTGATTTCACAAAAAAAGAATTTGAAGAGTTTAAGTGTTTGCAGGGGGAATAAAATTATTAATTAATCATATATTTATGAAAGATAAAAAATTGGTTATTGTTTTAGTTTTAATTATTGTTCTATTATTGATAAGCGGGGCGTATATGTTTGGGAGAAAACCAAATAATGAAGAAGTATATTCTGTTCCAGATAATTATGAATCTTCTGGTCATAAGGGGGAATATACAGACGACTCTGTTAATAAAGAGGAATCAGTAGATGAAATTTTTAATAATCAACCTGGGGCTATAAAATCAATAAAAGAAAATGGAACTAATAAATGGTTACTCTCAGTTGATTTATTAAGTTCAAATCCTAAATGGCTTCCTGGTGTCGATAGCACTGGTGGTCCTTATATTAATCAAAGCACGAAACTTAGAAACTTAAACATCACTAGTGCAACAAAAGCTTATGATTGTGGAATTCAATATGCAAATGGGGGTGGTAATTCTGGTCCACAATTACAAGATGTTTCAAGATATGTT
>CAYRQO010000002.1:0-2862 GCA_964426515.1 uncultured Candidatus Saccharibacteria bacterium
AAATCTAAAAACTTCGTAGCCATTTTTTTCAAGATAAGCTGCTACAAAATTTCCAACAAAACCCGTTGCCCCCGTAATAGCTACTTTATACATAATTTTTTTCTAGCGATGGTTTGTAACATATTTTTATTTATTTTATTACTTCGTCCAGATCTTGGCATATTTTTTATAAATATAATTTCATCAGGAATAGCATAAGTATCAATTGAATACTGTCCAAATATAAGTATTTTTTTTAATTTATCCTTAAAGGTAAATGGATTTAAATCAGAAACTATAAATAATACAATTTTTTCATCCTCTGTTTTATCATCGTACACACCAACCATACTACACTCAATAATTCCTGGTATCTTACTAATACTAACTTCAAATAACGTGGGATAAATATTATATCCTTTGCGAATAATCATATCTTTTTTTCGTCCCAATAATATTATATTTCCATCCATATCAAGTTCTCCTAAATCTCCCGAATTAAAATATTTAGCATTTTCTTCTTCTAAATACCTTACAAATAGTTGAGGGCCAGAAACAAAAATTTCTTTATCGTTTGAAATATTAACTTCAACTCCTTTTGTTGGTTTACCGAGCAAGTCTCCATCCCCTTTATAATTTATCTTTTTGGTCATTTCGATAAGTGAAATCGGTAACATTTCGGTAGCTCCGTAAACACCGTAAACTTTCAAAAAATCATTACAAATAGTTGAAAACCTTGAAAGGAATCCCTTTGTCACCGGAGCCGATCCAAATAATATGGTCTTAAATGAATTGGGAATTCTTTTATTGTTTTTTGCGCAATATTTGTAAATAAGCTCACCTTCATAAGGTAAAAGAAATGAACTTGTAATATTTAATTTTGATGAAATATTTAAAAAACTTTTTGGGTTAAATTTTTTATTTTCCGGAATATACGTCCGAGCTGAAACCATCAGACCAATCAATAGAAAATAAAATTGAGAAGCATAAAGAAAATCATTTTTTGAGATTGAGATTTCAGAAGAAATTATATCAAGTGCATTAAATAATGATTCGTATGAATGTACGACCCCTTTTGGTTTATCAACAGTACCGGAGGTAAAGATAATTACCATATCTTCATTTTCATTAATTTCTTCCTCCTTTATTATATTGGTATTATTTTGTTTTAACAGATATTCAAGATTTTTTACAGTAATTCTGTTTTTATTTACAATGGGTAAATTAGCCGGAAACCATATACCCAAAAAATTAAGTATGGGTTTTACAAAATAATATTTTTCTATTTTCTCTAAGATTTTATCTTGTAAGATAAAATTAGCTTTTGAAAATTTAATTCGACTAATAAAATTTTCTTGTCCCATTTCAGGATCTACAAGAATAACAACCGCTCCAGCTCTCAATAATGCAAAAAAATGCAGGATTGACTCAATAGAGGGTCTAACTAAAAAAATAACTCTATCCCCTTTTTTTATCCCATCTTTGATCAGTTCTATTGCGATTATATCTATCAGTTCTAAGGTTTGTCTTCCTGAAATTTTTCGATTTTTATAATCATAAATAATATAACACTCTTGATTTGAGAGGTTATTTTTAAGATAATCAAAAATTTTGTTTGTATATAAAATAGACACTATTTTTAAAAAATATAAACAAAAAACCTGTATTATTTTCATAATACAGGTTTAATCTTAGCATAATTCAAATTAAAATCGAACAAGGACAAAACCAATGCTTATTCCACCGGCAAGTCCGATAAATAAACCAAGAGATCCAGGTAGTGGCATATGGCTATTTAAACGTAAACTCAAAGCAACGGGCATACTTGCTGAGGCCATATTGCCATACTCTATTATCGTGACCTCAATCTTTGATAACGGTATTTTTAGATTTTTAGACATCTTGTCTAAATAAATTTCAGCAACCTGATGAACAAAAAAATGATCAATCTGATCAATATCAATATCATTTTTATTCAAAAAAGAATGAAGAAGCCTCTTGGTGTGATTAAAAAATGGAATCATCAATTTATTTGGATCGCCCAAAGAAAAATGAGCTGTCATTTTATCCATAAACCGAGAACCACCTCCTGGAAACATGGCCGCATCCCAATCATCACTTTCTGCAAAAAAATATGAATCTAACACAGAAGCAATTTTTGCCTGACTGTTCACTAATACTGCCGTACCAGCGTCTCCAAATGTATATCCTGGAAGATATTGTCGCAATAAATGTCTACTCTCAAGATTGTATTTTGCCGTTTTGCTTGGAACTTCTCCGGTGGCAATCAGAATTGATTTATACATTCCTGATTTAATAAAGGAAACAGCAATCTCAAGTCCATTAATAAAACTATTGCAGGCATTCGAAATGTCCATGACTGGACAATGTGTACCAATTTCGGCTTGAACAATATGCGAGGTTGCAGGCTCAAGTAAATCCTTACCGGCTGATGCGAATATCAATAAATCAATTTCGCTGGGATCGATTTCTTCATTTTTAAAAAGAATACGACAGGCTTCGATGGCTAGAGTTGAATTATACTCATTTGCAACCGAAATATGTCTTCTTTTAATTCCAGTAAGCCTTTCAATGCTCCCATTTTTAATTTTTGGTTTTAAGTTTAAATTAATCTGATTTTCAATTTCATAACTATGTTTAATTAAACTTGGAAAGTAGTGCGCTATAGCTGAAATACCGACGATTGAACTAGTTTCTTTTCCCATTTTTTTTATTTTAAATGATTATTTTATCTCAAAATAACATTTAAATATTAAAATGTCAATGAGGATACAGGTTCGATAAGTGTAATCGCGGTCTCTGTAGGGTCACCATCACGTGCTAGCACAAAGACATAGATTTAGATTATTTTTAAAAAATTCC
>CAYRQO010000002.1:2872-33105 GCA_964426515.1 uncultured Candidatus Saccharibacteria bacterium
AGAGTTGGTATATTAAAGAAAAAAGAATAGGTACTTAGATGCCATAAAACCGTTTCTTGATGTTTCATTTAAAATTTAAAAAATTCCTCAAATATGATAATATAATATAATGACTACTATAATTGACGGCAAGAAGATAAGTTTGGAAATTCTTGAAGAAGTAAAAAAGGAAATAGCTCTTCTGCCTTTTCAACCAATTTTCTGTGATATACTTATCGGCGACGATCCTGCCTCTGCTCAGTATGTACAAATGAAAGCCAAGAAAGCTGAATCTCTGGGGATTAAATTTCACAAAGTACACCTTCCTAAAACAATTGGCACAGAGAAAATAATCTCAGAAATAAAAAAATTAAATAATTTCGAAAACATGTGTGGACTGATTGTCCAACTTCCCCTTCCAATGAAATTTGATAAACAAATTATTCTCAACGCTGTTTCTCCCCTTATTGACGTTGATTGTCTAGGTATAGAAACTAGTAATTTATTTTATTCAAACAAAGGATCGCTCTGTTTTCCCACAGCTTTAGCTTGCATAACAATTTTAGATTCAATAAAAATAGACTTATCAAAAAAGAAAATCGTTGTTATTGGTCAGGGAGATTTGGTTGGTAAACCAGTTACTCACCTACTTCGTTCTCGAGGTCTTACTGTTGAAACAATTAGAAGTAATACCGAGAATAAAGATAAAATGATTAAGGAAGCAGATGTCATAATCTCTGGTGTCGGTAATGGTAAGTTTATTACAGGGGAAATGATAAAAGCAGGAGTTATAATTATTGATGCCGGAACATCTGAATCAAATGGCTCAATTGTCGGCGACGTAGACCTCGATTCAGTTCAAGATATAGCCTCATTTGTTTCTCCTGTACCAGGTGGTGTAGGCCCTGTAACAGTAGCCATTCTCCTCCAAAATGTCTTAACTGTAGCTAAGAATATAAAAAAATAAATTATTTCCCAGCAATAATACTTGCATAACCTATATAGGTAAGTGGGGTGAATTTTTTAAGTTCTTTTTTAATTTTTGGAGAGACTTTTAAATTATCAATAAAAATAGAAAAGTTATCCATAGTTATCTGTTTACCTCGAGTTAATTCTTTTAGAGCCTCATATGGAATGGGATAATTTTCTCGACGAAGAACAGTTTGAATGGCTTCAGCTATAATTTCTGGATGTGCAAGTAAATCTTCTTTTATTTTATTTTCATTTATTGTAATTTTGCTTAACCCTTTTTGAAGAGAAAGATAAGCAAGTAAAGAATGACCAAAAGCTGTCCCCATAGCTCTTTCGACTGTTGAATCAGAAAGATCCCTCTGAAGTCTAGAAATAGGTAGTTTACGAGCAAAGAACTCAAATAATGCATTCGCCAAACCCAAATTTCCTTCACTATTTTCAAAATCGATTGGATTGATTTTGTGAGGCATAGTAGAAGATCCTACCTCTCCTTTTTTAGGTTTTTGAGTAATCCAATTATCAGAAATATATCTCCAAATATCTTGGTTAAAATCTAATAAAATAGTATTTATCATGCGAATGCGATCAAATAAAACTACATAACTGTCGTGGCATTCTATTTGTGTAGTAATTAAATTTGCTTCAATTTTAATCGAGCGACTTTTACTTAAATCAGCGATAAATTTTTGAGTAAAATCTTGCCAATCAACTTTTGGATAAGCTGCTAAATGCGCATTCCAATTACCAGAAGCTCCATTTAATTTTGCTTGAATTCTACCATTTCCAAGATGAGACATTTGATTTTCAAGTCGAGCAACAAATACTTTTATTTCTTTACCAAAAGTTGTTGGTGAAGCTGGTTGTCCGTGAGTTCGAGAAAGCATTGGTAAATCTTTATATTTTTGGGCTAAAATATTTAGTTCAGAAATAATTTTGTTAATTTCTGGAATTATCACCATCTGAAGTGAATCAGAAAGTATAAGTGCGTATGATATGTTATTAGTATCTTCCGAAGTCAAAGCAAAATGCACCCATTCAATGCTATCTTTCAAAGATGTTTTACTAAGTTTTTCTTTAATAAAATACTCTACTGATTTTACATCATGGTTTGT
Source organism: uncultured Candidatus Saccharibacteria bacterium (assembly GCA_964426515.1). Taxonomy (GTDB): domain Bacteria; phylum Patescibacteriota; class Minisyncoccia; order Phycocordibacterales; family UBA9973; genus UBA8515. Next base: position 4,936 of record CAYRQO010000002.1, read on the forward strand.
CGTCGTTTCTAAATATTTTATTTTTTGGTATGAAGCATCGTCAAATTTTTTATATAAATTCTCTAAAATTTTTATTTCATTTTGACTAAATTTTCTCAAACCTGTTTTTGAAGACAAAGAGAGAGAAATTAAATATCTCGCTTCCATCATCACTCTATATTTCATTAAAGCCTGTTCGGAAAAATACGGGGCCAAAGCTCTCGTTCGTTCATAATATCTTCCATCTAGAGGATTTATTGCTTGCATTATATTTTTTCTAAATTTTTAGTAATTCTTTCCATAATGGGAACATTAAAATCATGTTCAAAAAATTTACCTGTGATCGTCTCATATATTTCAATATATCGACGAGATAGCTCTGCTACCAGTTCTACAGGTGCATCTGGAATAACTGCGTCTTTGTACGGATCACAATTATCTTTAAACCATAATCGAAGAAATTCTTTATCAAAATATTCTGGTTCTTCTCCTTTATTAAAACGTTCATCATATGTATTTGATTTCCAATATCTAGAGGAATCGGGGGTATGTATTTCGTCTATAAGTGTTAACTTTTTATTTTCATCTAATCCAAATTCGTATTTAGTATCAACAAGAATTAAACCATGCGCTTGGGCGACCTCTTGTCCCCTTTTAAATAAGGCAATAGCAATTTTTTCTACTTCATCGGCCAACTCTTTTGAAAGGTAGCCCTCAGATACTATCTCAGCTGGAGTTATAGGTCGATCATGCTCATCTGACTTCGTAGTTGGAGTAAAGACTGGTTCACTTAATCTTTGATTTTTCTTCATACCTTCAGGTAAGATAAAGTTACCAAAGTCTCGCTTTCCATCTTTATAATGAGTCCAAAGTGAAGTCCCTGTCACCCCCGTTATATATCCACGTACAACGCACTCTATGGGAAGAGGTTCACATTTCTTTGCAACCAATACATTAGGGTCAGGAATACTTATTACATGATTTTGAATAATATCTTTTGTGTTTTCAAACCAGAAAGCACTTATCTGATTTAGTACCTCTCCTTTTAATGGTACATGGGCAATAACGCGATCAAAAGATGAATGGCGATCTGTTGATACTAAAACAATTTTATCTTCCATTGTATACACATCTCGAACTTTACCTATCTTTCTCTCTCCTATATTTTTAAAATCTGTCCCTTTCAACACATCATTTACATGTTCTTTTATTGTTTCTATATTCATAAAATATTATTTAAAAACGACTTTTTTATTACCATTAATAATTTTACCAAGTTCAAACATTTTATAATCTGAATATTTTTTTAAAACCTCTTTTATTTTTTCTTTTTCTTCCCTGGGTATTATAAGCATCAAGCCGATCCCCATGTTGAAGGCTCGATACATTTCTTCATCTTCAATTTTACCAATTTTTTGCATAAGAGAAAATATTGGCAAAATAGGCCATGAATTAAGGACTATTTCGGCGTCTAAATTTTTTGGCAATATGCGTGGAATATTTTCAATAAATCCTCCACCTGTAATATGTGCAATACCATGAATGTTAATATCAACATCTAGCATTTCTAAAACGGGCTTCGAATAATTCACATGAACCTTTAGAAGTGCTTCACCCACAGTCTCACCAAGCTCTTCTACTTTCGTGTCTACTTTATATTCTCCAATTTCAAATAAAACTTTCCTCGCAAGAGAAAAGCCATTCGTATGCAAACCACTAGAAGCAAAGCCTAAAATAATATCTCCTTCTTTTATCTTTTCTCCTGTCACAATTTTATCTTTCTCGACGACACCTGTAATACACCCAGCGATATCGTGCTCACCATCTTTATATGTTCCCGGCATTTCGGCCGTCTCTCCTCCAATAAGTGAGACTCCATTTTCCCTGCAAGCTTTGGACATACCTGAAACCATCGCCTCCATAACATTGGGGTCTAATTTATCGTGAGCAACATAATCAAGGAAAGTATAAGCCCGTGCTCCCATGGCCAGTAAATCATCACAGCAATGATTCACGATATCTTCGCCAACTGAATCGTATTTATTCATCATCCGAGCAACCGAGAGTTTGGTACCTACTCCATCAATACTCTGAACAAGCACAGGGTGTTTATAACTTTTTAAAATTTCACCAATATCATAAAGCCCTCCAAAACTTCCAATACCAGTGAGTACAGCCTTCGTATGGGTGCTTGCGACGTCATCTTTAATCCGACGAACAGTCTCATTCCCTGCATCAATATTCACTCCCGCATCTTTGTATAAATCTGCCATAAATTATTTATTTAAATATTTTTGATATCCAATCTCTTGTAATTTCTCACCTTTGGCTTTATTATCAGCTTCCATTTTTATTTTATAAGCTATCATTTTATCTTCTAAATCTTTGTCGGACATCGCTAGCATTTGCACAGCAAGTAATCCTGCATTCTTAGCAGCATTAATACCGACTACTGCGACAGGTACTCCAGGGGGCATATTCACAGCAGAAAGAAGTGAATCCAGACCTTCTAGTGCTTTGGCTTTAATGGGGATAGCAATAACTGGTAAGGGACTTAAAGCAGCCAAAACACCCGCTAAATGAAATGATCCACCTGCACCTGCTATCAAAATCTTATTGCCACGAAGAGAAGCTTCAACTGCATATTTATGTACCAAGTTTGGTGCTCTGTGAGCAGAAGCTACCGTCATCTCATAAGTTACTTCAAATTCCTCAAAAATCTTTGCAGCTTCGGACATTACTTCTAAGTCTGAATCTGAACCCATAATTATTCCTACTTTTATATTATTTGCCATAAATTTATTTTACCATTATTTAATAAAAATATAAATTAATGCTTAAAATGTCGAAAGCCAGTTGTCACCATAGCCATGCCATATTTATCAGCTACATCGATAGAGGCTTGATCATTTTTTGATCCACCCGGATGAATTACAGCAGAGATACCAACACTTGCGGCTAATTCAACGCAATCAGGGAATGGGAAAAATGCTTCAGATGAAAGCACTGAACCTTTAAGTGAAAAGCCAAATTTTTCTGCTTTATCAATAGCTTGTTTCAGCGCATCAATACGTGAAGTTTGCCCACAACCCATAGAGATAAGTGTACCGTCTTTTACTAGAGAAACAGAATTAGATTTCAAATGTTTCGTGGCGATTGAAGCCATGAGTAAATCTTTCTCTTCTTGACTGGTTGCTTTACGTTTTGAAACTGTTGTAAGATTCTTTATCTTTTCTACTTGATTATCTCTATCTTGAGCAAGTATTCCTGTGAAGCAAGTCCTCATTTGCTTTATTAGTAAATTAGGATTTTTCCATTTCAAAATACGAATATTCTTTTTCTCTGTTAATATATCAAGCGCCCCTTTTGTAAAATCCGGAGCAATTATAACCTCTACAAAAAGTTCTTGCTCTTTTATCAAACCTGCAATGTCTTTCCCTATTTCCCTGTTTGAAGCAAGTATTCCCCCGAAAGCTGAAAGAGGATCTGCGTAGTAAGCAGCCTTGTAAGCTTCTAGGAGTTGCCCTTCTTTACGTACAGCAAGTCCACAAGCATTCATATGCTTAATAATAGCGAAAGCGGGATCTGTAAAATCATAGACTGTCTCTATCGCAGCTTCTGTATCAATAAGATTATTGTATGAAAGTTCTTTTCCATGAAGCTGAATAAAACTCTCATCTAAATTGCCTATAAACTCCCCTTTCTGATGTGGGTTCTCTCCATATCGAAGGGGTGACCCTTGGAAATATCCGCAGATGGCCATATCATAAGAATTAGTAATATTAAATGCATCACCAGCAAATTTCTTACGTTCCTCGATTGTAGTTTCATTTCCCTTGCTCAATATCTCAATAAGATTTATATATTGATGCTTAGAAGGAATAACAACAACATCATTGAAATTCTTAGCAGCAGCACGAATAAGAGCTATGCCTCCGATATCAATTTTCTCTATTATCTCGGCCTCACTGGCACCACTTGCGAGAGTTTCTTCAAATGGATAGAGATCAACTATAACTAAGTCTATATCTTCGATATTATTTTCTTTTTTTTCTTTCTGATCATTAACATTATCTCGGCGGTTTAGAATACCACCGAAAATGTGAGGCTCGAGAGTCTTCACCCTACCATCGAAAACTGCTGGGAAATTAGTAATGGTTTCTACTTCAGTTACAAGAATCCCTAACTTCTTTATGAAGTCTGCTGTCCCTCCTGTTGAAATAATTTTTACGTCATGTTTGAAGAGAAGTTTAACAATATCTTCTAAACCGTCTTTATTGAAAACAGAAACTAGTGCTGTTTTTATTTTTTTATTCATATGATATTAATTAAAGTGGAACAAAATATTTAATAAAAAATTATTAATAATATAATTACTCAAACTCCGTTGTTGCTGGAGGTTTAGGCGTAACATCGAAAAAGACCCGAACTATATCTTTGTGTTTAGTTAAAGCATTAGTAATTTCATTCACAATCTCCTCGGAGAAATAGTAGCCCTTTACAGTCATAAAATCGACAGTCTGAACCGCACGAACAACGAGAGAATGTCCGTATACTCGCTCGTCGCCTTTCACTCCGACAGAATTGACTCCAAGCAATGCAACTATGAGCTGAGAAATATTTTTGGCAATATCGTATTTTTTGATTATATCACTCACCGTCTTGTCGGCTTGGCGGACTAGTTCAATCTTTTCTTTTGTTACTTCTGTTCCAACAATTCTCAAATATAATCCAGGGCCAGGAAATGGATTTCTCTCATGAATAGCCGAAGGTAAATTCAAAGCTCGAGCAAGTTCACGAACTTCATACTTGAATAAATTCTTGAAAGGATGCAAGTCTTCTACTTCCCAAGCGAGCCCCACATTGTGATGTGTCTTGATCATAACCGACTGGCCTGCCTTACCGCTCTCTATAATATCTGTCGCAAGAGTCCCCTGCACTATAAAGCCTGCATTATACTTAGTAATTTGTTCTTCAAATATTCTTTTATAAACATTGCGAAACTGTGTTCTCTTCTCCTCTCCATCTATAGTAGTACCAACATTTTTTATAAATTCTGTACTTGCTTCAATTACTATCAAATTCTTCACTCCGGCACTTTCGGCATTTATTTTCAATTCATCAAGCTCACCTTCTCGAAGTCCTCCAGTGTCGATAGCTACACATATAAGTCTTTCGTTCAAGACTGGAGCAAGAAGACAGGCTAAAGTAGTAGAATCTACTCCACCTGAAACACCAAGAACAACGTTGTGTTTCGTTTTACTATCTTTCAATTTCTCATTTATATCATCGAGAGTTTCCTTTTGTATTTGTTTTATTAAGTCAACAGGATCCCAATCTTTTACACATTCTGCCATATTTAAAAAGTTATGAAGAATCTTTTTACCTTCTTTGGTATCGACGACTTCAGGATGAAATTGAATTCCCATTACGTGATTCATTTTATCTGTCATAGCGGCGATTCCTCCTGATGTAGCGATAGAAGTAAAACCGTTCGGAAGTGTTGATACAGTATCGCCGTGACTTGCCCAGATTTGGGTTTTACTGGGGACGCCACTAAAAAGTGGATGAGAAATATCTAGAGTAACTTCCGCTGGACCATACTCACGGTGTGATAAGGGTCGATCAACTATACCGCCTTTTTTATGTGAGAGGAGTTGCATTCCATAGCAAATACCTAGTATTAAATATTTTGAACCAGTTGTATCGAGAGATTTTGGAAAATCTGGAGCTCCATCATTGTGGACACTGAAATTTCCTCCTGAAAGTATAACTGCCTTTGGAGTGTTTCCTTCTAGCCATTTATCAACAGACTTTGGTGGAAGTATAATACTTCTAACTCCAAGCTCACGAAGAGTCCTACCTATCACAAGTGTATATTGTGACCCATAATCCACGATAAGGATTTGCATAGAATTCATAAACCCATAATATATTAAAATCGAAAATAAGAAAAGGTTAGGGCGATTTACTTACAGTTTATTTATATGTTAATATGTGAATATATTATGACTATAAAAAATAAAGAAAATTTTAGTGAGGGGCTAACTTATGATGATGTATTGCTTGTGCCATTGTATTCGGAAGTATTACCAAGAGATGTAAATATTACTTCCTATTTGACTCGCAATATCAAGCTCAATGTACCTATTATTTCTGCTGCTATGGATACTGTCACAGAGAGCACTATGGCTATAGCCATGGCGGAAGTCGGAGGTATAGGTATTCTTCATAAAAACATGAGTATAGAAAACCAAGCCAAGGAAGTCCGTAAAGTAAAGCGTTCGGAGAGTGGTATGATAAGTGATCCTATCACCCTTACAGAAAAAGTTGCAATAAAAGAAGCACTTGAAATCATGAAGAAAAATAAAATTGGTGGTATTCCTATTGTTGGTAAAGATATGGAACTGAAAGGCATTCTTACAAATCGTGATGTCAGATTCCAGAAAAATCTAGATCTTCCTGTAGAAGATATAATGACAAAAACAAATCTCATAACTGCTAGTGTAGGCACAAATTTAAAAGAAGCCGAGACAATACTTACTAAACACAAAGTTGAAAAGTTGCCTCTTGTAGACAAAGAAGGCAAGCTCGTTGGTCTTATAACTTACAAAGATATTATGAAAGTCAAATCTCGTCCGAATTCCTGTCGAGATAGCTTTGGCAGACTTCGTGTCGGTGCTGCTGTAGGAGTGACTGCTGATACACTTGAGAGAGTTACAGCTCTTGAAGAAAATGGTGTCGATGTCATCGTCCTCGACACTGCTCACGGTCACTCCAAAGGAGTAATAGATATGGTTAAGAAAATTAAAAAATCTTTTCCTAAACTACAAATTATTGCAGGCAATATTGCTACAGGAGAGGCAGCTCGAGACCTAGTCAAAGCAGGAGCCGATGGAATCAAAGTGGGTATAGGTCCTGGGTCTATATGTACCACTCGAGTAATTGCAGGTGTAGGATACCCACAATTCTCAGCAGTATATGAAGTTGCAAAAGCTATTAAAGGGACTGGAGTACCTGTCATTGCTGATGGCGGAATACATTCTACTGGGGATATACCTAAAGCTATCGCAGCTGGGGCAAGTTCTATTATGGCTGGATCATTCTTCGCAGGAGTAGAAGAATCCCCTAGTGAAACTATTATATTGGAAGGTAGAAAATTCAAAACTTATCGTGGTATGGGTTCTATAGAAGCCATGGAACAAGGTTCTAAAGATCGGTATTTTCAAGATGCTGAAGATGATATAAAGAAACTTGTACCAGAAGGTATTGTTGGAAGAGTTCCTTTCAAAGGTACCCTCTCTGAAGTTATATACCAGCTAGTTGGTGGTCTTCGTGCTGGTATGGGTTACTGCGGTGCGAAAAATATTAAGACTCTCCAAGCAAAAGCAAAATTTGTAAGAATCACAACATTTGGAATAAAAGAAAGCCATCCTCATGATGTTTTAATTACTAAAGAGGCCCCAAATTATAATTTAGGAAATTAACAATAACTACAGGTCTTGCCTGTAAAAATATATGCAAAATAATAATAAAGGGTTCATAGATGTATTAGTCGGTCTTCAGTGGGGAGATGAAGGGAAAGGCAAGAATATAGATGAACTTCTTTCAAATGGTGTTTACTCGGCGGTTGCACGTTTTCAAGGTGGAGCAAATGCAGGACATACTATCAAATCTGGAGATGTCACTTTCATCGGGCATATCATTCCTTCAGGATGTCTTAGAAAAGATATCGAGCTATACATAGGCAACGAAGTTGTAGTTGATACTGTATCACTTATGAAAGAAATATCCCAACTGAAGGATTTAGGTTTCGATATTGTTCCACGTCTTTATATCTCAAATCGGGCAAAATTGGTATCTTATCTACACCCATTTATAGATCAAGCAGAAGAAGCATACAGAAGTAAGGGTGGCGATAAGATAGGAACAACTTCTCGTGGCATAGGCCCTGCGTATAGCGACTCTCGTTCTAGAAAAGGACTGCTTGTTGGAGATTTAAATTTTACTGATTTTGAACATAAAGAAAAAGAATTGACAGAATTACATATGGACATACTAAATATGTATCAAAATGAATGTGACTTCAAAATAGACGGGGGTAAAATAAAAGAAGCAAGAGAAAAGTGGCTAGAATCTTTAGAAGAATTAAAAAAGTTACAAATTTGTGATTTATCTTTCTTAATACAAAAGAGATTGAGTGAAGGAAAGAATATCCTAGCTGAAGGGGCACAAGCAATCATGCTCGATATAGACTTCGGAGACTACCCAAATGTTACTAGTTCCAATACTCTCCCTGCCAATGCTTGTCTCGGTCTTGGAGTGCCTCATAGTGTCATAAGGAATATCTATGGAGTTATCAAGGCCTATACTACTAAAGTAGGCGGTGGTACATTCCCTGCTAGAATCCAAGATGAACCAACAGAAAAGCTTTTCCAAAATGCTGGCCATGAATTCGGAGCGACAACTGGACGACCACGTATGTGTGGTTGGCTTGATCTTTTTGCTCTTCGCTATGCCATAGGCCTCTCAGGAGCAAATAAAATTTTTATAAACAAAGCCGATATTTGTCCAACTGATAATATTGAAGTAGTCACTCATTATGAAATAAATGGAAAAACTTTAGAAGAATTCCCTCTTCGTTTAAATGAAGTCACAGGTGTGCAGACAGACAAGCTTCTTGGCTGGGGAGAAAAAAATTCTGGAGTAAATATTAAAGAGAAAGTTTCTCCTGCACTTAATACATATATAAATTATATTAAAGACAAACTCTCAGACTTGGATGTAGAAATTATATCAGTTGGCACAGGACCAGACAGGGAGAATTCTATAAATTGGGAGAAATAGAAAAGGCATCCTATTCTGGGACACCTTTTTTGTTAAAGAAGAATTTTTTTAATCTCCTTCAGCATCATGAATACTTTCAAAACGAAGATCCTCAATAAATGCTTGGTCTACAACACAATTTTCTGGAAGAACTTTATTAGATGGTTCTATAAGATCAAAAACATTTTCCTCAAGGGATACTTTAGGAACAATTTCTGACAGCGCTACTATAGTGACATCAGTATTATCATGTGCAATTATCATAATAATAATTATTTATTGGTTCACTTTATGTTACCAAATTTTACTGATGTGTTGCAAGCGTTTTTTTACCTATGTCTTTTCTATAATACATTCCTTCAAAAGAGATTTCTTCTACTCTATTATATGCTTTTGCCAGTACTTCTTCTAAAGTATCTCCAACGGCAGTCACTCCTAGGACTCGTCCACCATTTGTAACTAAATTTCTATTATCAGCGTACTTAGTACCAGCATGGAAAACTATTACACCATCTTGTTTTTCTGCTTCTTCTATCCCAGTAATTATTTTCCCCTTCTCATACATCTCTGGATAACCACCTGAAGCCAATACAATATTACAAGCAGAAAGATTCTTCCATTTTATTTCTATTTCAGATAATTTTTTATCAACACACGCTTCAATAATATTCAACAAATCAGTTTCCAAAAGTCGCATATATGTTTGTGTTTCTGGGTCCCCAAATCGTGCGTTGTATTCTAAAATTCTGGGTCCACCTTTTGTTAAAATTAAACCCGGATACAATATTCCTTCATATGGAATACCTTCTCTCTTCATAGCACTCAAAGTCGGCGCAATTATTTCTTCTTCTATTTGTTCCATTAATTCTTGTGTCACAAAGGGCAATGGCGCAATCGTCCCCATGCCACCTGTATTCAAACCTGTATCATTTTCACCGACACGTTTATGGTCTTGCGAAGGTGGAAAAACTTTATATGAAATACCATCAGAAAATACATGAATGGAAATTTCTGGACCGATTAAGAATTCCTCTATCACAACTTCGTTACCAGATTCTCCGAATACTTTTTTAACCAATATGTTTTCTAAAGCAATTGTTGCTTCTTCTTTTGTTTGAGCAATAATTACACCCTTACCAAGTGCAAGACCACTAACCTTTACTACAATCGGCATACTTTTATTTTCTAAATATTTAACTGCTAGCTCGTAATTATTAAATACTTCAAATTCCGCCGTTGGTAAATTATTTCTTTTCATAAATTCTTTCGAATAGGCCTTGGAAGATTCCAGTTGAGCTGCCGCTTTGGTCGGACCAAAAATACGTAATCCCTCCTTTTGGAATTCATCTACAATACCAAGAGCCAATGGGTCATCGGGTATAGCTAAGGTTAAATCTATCTTTTCATTTTTTACAAATTCCAGTATGGCCTGTATATCAGTAGCTTTAATATAAACATTTGTACCCAAACTTTCTGTCCCGCCATTACCTGGTGCAAAAAATAAGTCTCCAGCTCTTTCCGATTGTTTTAACTTCCAACCAATTGCATGTTCCCGCCCCCCACTCCCGATTATTAAAATTTTTTGTTTATTAACCATGTGGATATAATTTTATTGCTAATTCTTTACACTCTGCTAATATTTTTTCTTCATTAGGTAAAACTAATGAACTTTCTCGATGAAATTCAGAAACAGTTCCTTCACTAAAGTCTTTTAATAATTCTATTTGTACTTGATGTTCTACAGGCAAGACTCTCTCTTGTAAACTTTCAGCCGTATCATCTTCTAAAATTGGCACTTGATGTCTTTTAAGAATTGCTCCTTCATCAAATTCAGCTGTAACTCTATGAGCGGTTGCTTCAGTCCAAAAATTTCTTTGTGTTTTTTTTACAAAACAAAGTCTTGCTTGATGCACTCGCTTTCCATACATTCCTATTCCTCCAAAATCTCCATTACCTTTTGGATCAAGTGGCCCTGGATGTTGATTTACTATTCTATCAGAATATATATTGATAACATTTTCTGGAGTCATTACAAGCCATCCATATTGACCAATAAAATCTACTTCTCTTTTTATACATTCCTTTATTATTTTTTCCCCGAATTCATCTTTATTTTTAAAATCTTTTGATTTGATTATCAAAATATCCTTATCATTAATTCCAAGCTTTCGAGCTTTTTCTATTCCCCCAGCATTCTCACGATTAGTAATTACTAAAACTGGAAAAATTTTATCTTTTAAAATACCATTCTTACAGGCCTTAATTATGGCTTCCATAGTTGTACCCCCACCTGAAATAAGTAATGCAATTTTCATAAAATTAATTTTTAAATTTTAGACTATCATATTTTATTTCTTTTTCGTGTTCAAAAATTGGTAAAGGATATTCTCCGTTAAAAGCCGAGAGGCAAAATCTATCTTTAGGTAAATTTGTTGCTTTCACCATTCCATCTATTGATAAAAATGTTAAGGAGGTTGCTCCTATAAATTCGCAAGTTTCTTTGATTGTTTTTTGAGAAGAAATTAAGTTCTTTTGTTGAGGAGTATCAATACCATAAAAATCTGGAAATTTTACCGGAGCCGAACAAACTAAAAAATGCACTTCTTTGGCGCCAGCATCAAAAAACATTTTTACTATTTGTTTTGATGTGTTCCCACGAACAATAGAATCATCGATTATACCAACTCTTTTACCCGCAATAATACTTCGAAGCACAGTTAATTTCATTTTTAACTTTTGTTCACGATTTGCTTGAGTTGGCTCAATAAAAGTTCGATGAATATATCTATTTTTATTTAAAGCCATCTCAAAAGGAATACCTGAAGCATGCGAATATCCAATAGCCGCAGGAATTGCTGTTTCTGGTACTGGAACAATAACATCTAATTTAATTTTAGGATTTTCCTGAAAAAGAATTTTTCCAAAATTTTTACGTGTTTGGTAAACAGATTGTCCTAAAATCATACAGTCATGTCTTGAAAAATAAACAAATTCAAATATATCAAACTTTGGATCTACTTTCGATATAATTTTGCTCGTCATCCCCTTTTTTGAAATACAGACAATTTCACCAGGAAGAACTTCACGAATAAATTTTGCTCCCACAGTTCGAAGCCCACAAGTTTCCGATGAAATGACTTTTTCCTTACCATTTTCACCAAAAACAAGTGGGCGAATACCATAAGGGTCTCTAAAAGCGACCAATTCTTTTGTCGAAAGCACTACACAAGAAAAAGCTCCAGTAAAAAGTGGATATGCCGCCTCTACAGCTTTTGATAGTGATAAACCTTTTTTAAAGTAATAACCTAAAGCTTTTGCCATTAATTCTGAGTCGGAGTTATTTTTAGTTGGAATTTTATTTTTTTCTAAAAAATCTTCTAAAGCTTTTGTGCTAGGTAAATTTCCATTATGAGCAAAAGCGATTTTTCCATTAATTATAATTGGTTGAGCATGTTTAGAATTTGTTCCTCTGGAAGTTGAGTATCTATTATGTCCAATTGCTGCAAACCCTGAAAGTTTTTTAATGTCTTTTTCTGTATAAACTTGGCTGACTAACCCAGAACCTTTATGATGAAAAATGTTTTTGCCATCAGTTGAGACAATCCCCGTTTGTTCTTGACCTCTATGTTGAAGAGCAAATAATCCGAAATACGTTTGACGAGACGCAACATCAGGTGCATTAAAAATACCAAAAACAGCACATTTTTCATTTAAGTTATTCATTTTCTAAAATAATTTATTGCATTTCTAAATAAAATAATTCCTTCTCCTTCTTCAGTCAAAGCTCCAGCGGACAAGTCTTTTTTGTTTTTTTCTAATTTTTTATGTTGCCAAAGTGGTGAATGATGAAAAAATTGTGCTCGTTCTGGATGTGGCATCATTCCTAGCACTCGTCCATTATATCCCAAAATTCCAGCGATATCATAATTTGCACCATTTGGATTTGCTTCTAAGTTTTGAAATTTACAAATATCACCTTTTGTGTAAGTAAAAGCAATTTCTTTTCTCTTTTGCATTATTTTGTATTCTTTTGTAGTTATTAAGTATCTTCCCTCTCCGTGAGCAATTGGTAATGATATTTTCTCTAAATTACCAAGCCAAGGACTTCTGCCCTCAACCTTTAAATCTACCCAACGATCAATATATTGTGCATTCTTATTGTGAGTTAAAGCTCCAGGTAAAATTCCGAGATTAGTTAGAATTTGAAAGCCATTACAAATTCCAATCATTAAAGTGTCACGAGATAAAAATTCTTTTATCTGGTTTCCTAAATGATTTTTAAGCTTATTTGCATAAGCTTTACCACTACCAGTGTCGTCTCCATAAGAAAATCCTCCTGGAAAAGCCAATATTTGATATTCTAAAAGCATTTTCGGTTTGGCAATTAAATCATTGATGTGTACAATATCAGCAATACCTCCCGCTTGTTCAAAAGCAAATTTTGTTTCTTCTTCACAATTAAGTCCATAGCCAGACATAATAATAATTTTTGGAGTTTTTATTTTTATTTTTTTCATTTCATTTTATTGGAAAAATCATGATAAAGCGTAAATAATTTTTTAACATTAGTATCAACTACTTTTTTATTTTTAGCATCAAAAATTATAAACTTACTATTTTTAGAAACTGTTCCGAGTTTACAACAAGAAATTCCTATTACTTCTTTCTCAAATTTCTTTATATTTTCTTTGTCGACAGTCACCACAATCCTACCTTGACTTTCAGAAAAAAGAGCTGAATCTATTGATGAAAAATTGCCGGGTAAATTTTTTAAAGAAATTTCACACCCAAACATTCCACCAGCAGATGCTTTTGCTAAAGCTATGGCAAGTCCTCCAGAACTGACAGAAATAGCCGATGAAACAATCTCTTTCGCAATAATATTTTCTAGGACAGAATAAATTTTTAAATTCTTCTTTAAATCTACTTTTGGTACATCATTACCAATAGCATTTGTATTTGTTTTATTGTTTTTGGCAAGCAACTTATAATATTCACTAGCTCCAAGTTCATCATAAGTTTCTCCTAACAGATAGATATCATCTCCAGAATTCTTAAATTCCGGAGAAATAGTTTTATAAATATCTGGCATTACACCAATGGCAGATATCAACAATGTAGGTGGAATAGAAATTGCCACTTGATTTCCTTTTTTATCATATCCTTTAAAATCATTAAACATACTATCTTTTCCAGAAATAAATGGGGTCCCATAACCAACAGCATATTTATGACAAGCTTTGAGAGAATCAACTAATTCAGCTAATCTATTTTTATCATAAGAAGAACACCAGCAAAAATTATCTAGAATAGCTAAATGAGACAATGTTGCCCCAGCGCAAAGAGCATTTCGAATAGCAGTATCAATTGCACATGCAGCCATATCATAAGTACTAATTAAAGAATATGAAGGATAAAGACTACTTGAAAGCACCACGCCCTTTGAAGAAGCAAGTACTGGGCGAAAAACTTGCGCATCAGTATTTATACGCCCACGCCCAGATAGTGGTTTCAAAACTGAAGATGCTTGTACTTCATGATCGTATTGCTCAGAAATAAAAGAAGAACCTCCAATATTTTTATTTTTTAATAATTCTTCAAAAACTTTAGTACGGGAACCCTCTTTAGAAATTTTTGGTTCTTCATATTTGTATATAATGGAAGAACTTTCTAAGTGTTTTTTGGGCAATCCATCATGTAAAAATTTCAAAGAAATATTCATAATTTCTTTATTATTATAATTTACAATACATTTTCCAGAATTTGTAAATTCTCCCACAATTGTTGCTTCAACTCCTCGACTATCCATTAATTTTTTAAATGTATTCCATTTTTTCTTTGGTACCGATAAAGTCATGCGCTCTTGCGATTCAGAAATCCAGATTTGCCAAGGACTCAAGCCAGGATATTTTAAAGGAACTTTTTCAAGAAAAACAACAGCACCGTTGCACTCTTTTGCCATTTCGGCAATTGAACAAGAAATTCCGCCAGCACCATTATCAGTAATACTACTATATAAATCCATAGCACGAGCCTCTTTAACAATTGCATCACTTAATTTTTTTTGAGTAATTGGATCACCAATTTGCACGGCTGTTGCAGGACTTGAAGAATCCATTGCCACAGATGAAAAAGTTGCACCATGAATCCCATCAGCTCCAACCCTACCACCAGCAATTACAATATAATCACCATTTTGTGCTTGTTTTTTATGGGAAAATTTGCCATTTATTTTCTGTGGAATAATTCCTACGGTGCCAACAAAAACCAACGGCTTACCTCGAAATAAATCATCATACTTAACAAAACCAGAAACTGTTGGAATTCCAGAACAATTACCACCAACATTAACACCCCTTATCACTCCTTCCATAATTCGCTTCGGAGAAAGCATTTTATGGGTTAAATTTTTATCTTTATATAAAGCTCGTTCATCTTCTGGATTACCAAAACAAAAACCGTAAACATTCGCTACAGGCTTAGCACCTAAACCAAAACCCATTGTATCTCTATTTACTCCAACTATTCCTGTAATTGCTCCACCAAAGGGATCTAATGCTGAAGGGCTATTGTGAGTTTCAACCTTATGAGTTACTAAATAATTTTCATCAAAAATAATTCCACCAGAGTTATCAGAAAAAACTGAAACACAAAAATCATTTTTGCCTTTTTGTTTACGAATCAAATTAGTGGCACCTTTAATATAAGTTTTATATAAGCCCTCAGTTATCTCATCTATTGGATTAGCAAAAATTGTATGCTTACAATGTTCAGACCAAGTTTGAGCTAAAGATTCAATTTCAATATCATTTGGATCTCTTCCTAATTTTTTAAAATGTGCCTGAATTATCTTCATGGATTCTAAATTAAGAGCCAGGGGTCCACGATGTATTTTATTTTCATCCATAATCCCTTCTTTCCCAATTTTTATTAACTCTTCGTTGGAAATATTGAGAGGGACCTTAATTACTAAGTTCTGTTTTGGCAAAATAACTTTTGGAATTTTTAAAGGTAAATTATTTTTAATTTCTCTTTCATTAAAAATATTGCATTGTTCAATAAGGGGATTATGTAGAGACAGAGCAATTTTTTTAATATCCTCTAATTCAATTTTTCCAGAAATTAAAAAAATTTTTGAAGTATAAATTTCGAATTTTGAATTTTCTGTTAAATGTAATAAGTCATTAATTGTTTCTTTGGCAGTGTGGGCAATATTATCAGTTACTCCTGGCAAAAAACCGATTTCAATTATATAAGTAAACTTTTTTTCTTTAGGTAATTCATTGATTGATGATTTTTCTAGAATGGGATTAGTTAGGGTATTAGCGATTTTTTGAATTTCGTGTTTTGAAAATTTAGAATCAATAACATAAGAATCAATTATAGATACACCCAAAAACTTATTTTTAAAACCAAAACCTGCCCATGATTTTAAAAATAGCCTTGTACGGCTATCTTCTATTTGGGGTGTAATATATATTCTAGAAAGCATACTTCTTATAATATAATATTTAAAATTTAAAGACAACCAATTAATTTGCTTTTAAATTATACTCCAATATCTTTCAATATTTCCATCGCATAACTTGCTGGATCTACTTTTGAATAGGTCTTTACTATTACCCCATTCTCAATTAGATATGAAAAGCGTTTTGTGAGAAGTTTTGTGTCTTTTTTAAAATTATAATTCAAAAAATAATAATATTTATCTATTTGGTTTATTAATATAAATTTGATAGTATATGACAATACTATAATGATTAAAATAATCATATAAATTAATTAAAATATATTATGGAAGCACAAACATGGTTAATAATACTTTTTGCGGTGGTGGTTGTAGGATTCTTAGTTGCTGATCTTGGATTTTTTAATAGAAAAAGTCATAAAATAGGATTCAGGCCGGCTCTATATCAGTCTTTGTTTTGGGTGAGCGCTTCTTTAATTTTCGGGCTTCTTATTTATTTATTTATTGGAAAAGAAACTGCTGTCGAGTTTTTAAGTGCCTATGTTACTGAAAAAATGTTATCAGTCGATAATCTTTTTGTCATCCTACTTATTTTTAGTTATTTTAAACTAGAAGAAAAATATCATCATAAAGCATTATTTTGGGGCATATTAGGAGCCATAGTCTTCCGTGGAATTTTTATCGGAGCAGGAGCTTATATTATTCACCAATTTTACTGGGTCTTGTATATATTTGGAGCAGTTTTACTTTATACTGGAATCAAATTATTGCGAGATAAAAAAGAAGAACATGTTGATTTTAAAAATAGTAAAATACTAAAATTTGCTCACAAAATACTTCCTTTCACCAATACTCATCATGGTGGAAAATTCTTTTTTAGAGAAAATGGCAAGTTCTACTTTACATCATTATTCATGGTGGTTCTAATGGTGGAGGCGACGGATATTATTTTTGCTGTTGATTCCATACCCGCGGTCTTTGCCATTTCTCAAAATTTATTTGTGGTCTTCACTTCAAATATTTTTGCAATTATGGGATTACGAGCATTATTTTTCTTGATCGAAAATATTTTACATAAGTTTCATCATTTGCAGAAAGGTTTGGCTATCATCCTATTGTTTATTGGCCTAAAAATGCTATCGGGAATATTTGGATTACACATCTCATCCCTAATTTCATTCGGGGTTATAATGCTCGCTCTTGTGTCATCTATTATTTTATCAATTATATTTCCTAAAAAAATTTAAAATTATTAAGTTATTAATAATTAATTTTTTTATAATTAGATAATATATTGTACCGTATCCTATTTTTTATCAATTCCAAAATACCCAATAAAAGAGTAAGGTCTTGCCTTACTCTGTTATTGGGTTAAATTTTCACATAAAAAATCAGCAGTGTGTCAATTTTATATTTTTCCTTCAATTTCCATCAAACGATTGTATTTACAGACGCGTTCGCCACGAACAAGTGAACCAGATTTGATAAGCTCACAATTAAGTCCGACCGCCAAGTCTGCAATAAATGTATCTGTCGTCTCCCCCGAGCGATGAGAAACAAAAGGCACCCAACCTTGCTGTTTGGTCATTTGTATTGCTTTGATGGTCTCGGTCACTGTGCCGATTTGATTTAATTTAATTAAAACCGAATTTACGGCTTTCATTTCAACCGCTTTCTCTATTCTTTTTATATTGGTCACAAGTAAATCATCCCCGACGATTTTAATTTTATCACCAAGAATATTTGTCAAAGATACAAAGCCCTGCCAATCATCTTCGGCTAAACCATCTTCAACCAACATAATCGGATATTTTTCAATAAGTTTTTGATACCAAGATATAAGCTCGCTTGAATTTAAATCTTTCACCTGCCCATCAATTTTTATTTTATAAATATCATTTTGATAAAAGCTCGAAGCTGCCACATCCATGCCAATTTTTACTTGATCTGTATCGTAACCTGCTTTTTTGATCGCTTCAACCATCAAATCCAAAGCTTCTTCATTTGATGAAAGTTTTGGAGCAAAACCTCCTTCGTCACCAACCCCAGTGCTATACCCTTTCTCATTTAAAATATTTTTCAAACTATGAATTATTTCAGCTCCGGCTTGAATTTTACGAGCAAATGATGGAAAAGCAATTGGTGCCAACATAAATTCTTGAATATCCAAACCACTATCGGCATGTTTGCCACCATTTATAATATTTAACATTGGTTGCGGTATATTATAAGTTGAATTGCCAACGATACCCGCCAAATATTCATAAAGTTCAATATTATTTTTTAAAGCGCTGACCCGAGCAAAAGCCATCGAAACTCCCAAAATGGCATTGGCTCCAAGTTTTGATTTATTTTCTGTGTTATCTAATTCTATTAAAAAATTATCCAATTCACTTTGATCAAATTCTTTATCAATTATATTATTAGCTATTTCAGTATTAATATTTTCTACAGCTTTTTGAACCCCCAAACCATTGTAACGACTTTTATCTCCATCGCGTAATTCTAAAGCTTCATGCACTCCTGTACTAGCTCCTGATGGAACCATCGCTACCCCTACTAAATCCCCTGTCATTAGTTTAACTTCCACTGTTGGATTACCGCGTGAATCTAGTATTTCTCTGGCTTTAACTGATGTGATTTTAATTTTTGTCATTTGTTTAAATCATTAATAAGATTTCTAATATATATAATAATACCAGAAAAAAGAAAATAAATACAAATTTAAACCTATAGTAAGGACCGTCCTTGCTATAGGCAAAGAAAAAACCCTGGCTCTTTTTAAAGGAACCAGGGTCAAAATTACCAACTAACCATTCAAGCCGTCATACAAGTATTAACAAAAACAAAAAAATTAATGAAAACTAAAGAAATAAACAATAGTTATACAAGATACTAATTAAAACCTCACTACAATAATACAACTTCATACTATCTCAGTCAAGATATTTTTATTTGACAAAAGTCCTTAAACATATTATATTAAAATCAAGAAAATTAGTTATCCACAAATAAATAAAAAGCCATGGAAACAAAACAATTCACCAAATTTGAGGAGTTAAAAATCAATGAAGACTTTGATGCTGAAATTATCCGATGGAGAAAAGTACTATTAAAAAATTTAGTACAACTTGGAGTCAAAATTTCTGAAAACGATTTTGAAAAACGAACCATTGTAATCAAAACAAATGGAGAACAACATGTAAACCGTCTTACTGTTCAATGGATCAGCAGAACTACATTGGATTATTTTGTTGAAATTTTCTCAGCCAGCGATGATTCATGGAACATTGCCCAAAATCAAAGATCAATAACAACAAATACGTGGAATGAAAAATTCATTGGAATCACAGAATTACTAAATAGCTAAAATGAAACCAAAACCATTTCCCTTAATCAGAAACGATGACATTAATTTTTCTAGTGACATTATAATGTTCACTGAAATTTTAATATATAATCTAACAGTCAAAGGAATTCGGATCATTGATTTAAAATCTACTTCTAATTTAAACGACTTAAATTATTATTGTATCTATATTAAAATATTATACGGTCCAATAATCAAAAAATTATCTGTAGTATTTAATAAAGGGTCTAAAAAAATTTGTTCAATGATTTTTGATGTGATCGGAAGCAATAATCATAAAAAATTTATTGTCGAATCAATTGCGACAAAAAAATTTAATTCTACTTTTGGTTTAATTGTAAAAAATCTAAATTTCTAACCTCAACCCTCAAACAAATGAGAAACCGTACACAAAGAAATTTTATTATCACAAAGGGCGGATATAAATGTCGCACTTTACCTAAGAAAGAATCTGAACCTGCTCCCCCACCAAAAGGTGATGAAATAAGACCCAAACAACCAACCAAACACTAACCGACAGAAAAATGAAAAAAGAAACTGCATCACTCAGTAATCTGGAAAAAATGGAGAAAGAGATTTCCTCCTTTATGTGGTGGTTCATAGATAGAATCATCAGAATTCCATTAAGAGAAGATAGAGAAAAATTGAAGCATCTACTTCGAAATTCCAATTCCGAAGAATACACAAAAATTAAGTTAAATGTTACAAAAAATATCCCTGATTATGTTTACATTTATACTTATACCCATCAATCATTTGGGATTCCTGTCAACATCGAAGAAAAGTGGATAACTCCGGACATGTTAATGGCTGAAATGGTAAAACATTTCTAATGTCACGACCAATTAAAACAATCAAGACCTGCTTTCGCGGGTCTTTTTTTATCGATTTCGCCACTCTTTGTCCTGACGGCAGAGGAGCTTAGATTTGAGCTCTTTATGCTCCATAATGGCCTCTACAGCCCTTTCTAGGCGTACACCTTGTGAACCTTTGATTAAGATTATATCCCCTTTTTCAACGATACCTTCTAAGAATTTAGCAACGGTTTTTGATGAGTCAAAAGTATAAATTTCTTTTTGCGAGAAACCTTTATCGATCGCTCCTTCGGCAATCGATTTAGCTCTTGGCCCAACAACCACCAGTATATTAGCGACACCTGTAATTTGAGCTCCTACCAAGCGGTGTTCCTCTTCGGTAAATTTTCCAAGCTCAAGCATATCACCCAAAACAGCAATTTTTCTTTTTCCTTCTAATTCTTTCAAAACATCAATAGCCACTGCCATTGCCACAGGCGAAGAATTATATGTATCATCAATAATGATTGAATTATTAATTCCTTCAATGAGTGACAACCGGCCGGGTGGATTAATATATTCACTGATGGACTTGATTGATTCAAGTAAATCACAACCAAGTTCTTTCGCACAAGCAATAGCCGAAGTCGCTTGGCCAATATTATGAACTCCTAAAATTTTTGGCAACATCACCGGGAAAGTATTGCCCTCATATTCTAATTTAAAATTTAAACCATCTGGAATTTTTATTCCATTTTTCGTTGTGTATAAATAAGTTGGATAAATACTATGATAAGTAGCATTTTCATGTTGACCAAAGGAAACGGTTTTGTGTTTAAATTTTTGATGAAGCGAATAAACTTTTTCATCATCATGATTTAAAATTAAAATACCATTTTTTTTCAAAGAATAAATTAAAGCACTTTTTTCTTCAATTATTTTTTCAACTGAACCAAAAAATTCAACGTGAACTGGCTTGTCGGGGAAACGAGTAATAATCACGACATCGGTTTTTAGCCATGGAATAACATTTTTTTTAATATCACCAGGCTTACCAACTCCAACTTCTAAAATTAGATATTCTGGATATGGTTTTTTAAATAAAATTAACAATAATCCCTTAATAATATTCTCCGTCCAAACAAATGGATCATTCCAACCATTCTGTTGACCTAAAATAGTTAAGGGTAAACCAATCTCACTATTAAAACTTTTTTGACTTTTTCGGACAGTTTTAAATTTAGACAAAACAGTAAAAAGAGCATCTTTAGTTGAAGTTTTACCGACTGAGCCCGTAATAGCAATTATTTTCGGTTTATATTTAGCCAAAACAATCTTGGCTTGCCAAGTTATAATTTTCACTACAATTTTTTTGAATATTTTTTTCATATTTTATACTACTTTCTACTTACCCATTATCTATCTGGCGGAACATTATAATAGTTTATAATAAATTTACTAATATTTACAAACGGTGGAATTAAGGTCTGAGAAGCATATTTAATTTCTTTTGGATTTTCGAGGAAAAGAAAAACTAAAAACTTAGGATCATATGCCGGGAAATAACCAAAGAATGAGTGCATATGACGATCTGTATAATACCCTTTTCCGCTTTCAAGAGCCACTTGTGCCGTTCCAGTTTTTGTGGCCACACTATGATTAGTCATTTTATGAGCGCCACTGTCATATGATTCAAAAACATGGATAAGCATTTTGGTCACAGTATCGGTTGTCTCTTTTTTTAAAATGTTTTCCTTCAAAATTGGATATTCCAGAGTTTTTGATAAACCATTATCATAATTTATTTTTTTAGCTAAATGAGGAGTTACCATTTTACCACCATTGGCAATAATTGAAAAAGCTCGAATGGCCTCAATGGGGGTTAAGGCAATCCCTTGGCCAAAGGCCGCATTGGCATATTCAATATTTCGAGGACTATCTAAATTTTTAATTAGGCCACTTGTCTCATTTGGTAAATCAATACCAGTTTTTTCACCTAAGCCATAAGATTTCATATAAGATCGAAACTTATCATGACCTAATTTATTTTCAGCATAAACCATACCGGTATTGAGTGACTGATCAAGAACATCTTGCATTGTGACAACCCCCCGGCCCTTTTTATCAAAATTGTTAATAGTTTTTTTATCCACAACCACAAAACCATTATCGGTATATTTTGTTTCTGGCGTCACCACACCAGCGTCAATTGCTCCGGCCATGACAAGTGGTTTGATAACTGAACCGAATTCAAAAACATTTTCAACGAGCGGATTGCGATAAACACCGACATCACTGACTCCTTTAAAATTATTTAAATCAAAATCTGGCAATCCAGCTATGGCATAAATTTCTCCAGTTTGTGGATTGATTATTATACCACCAGCTTGATCAGCTTTCCATTTAGAAAGAGCTGTGGCTAATTCTTGCTCTAAGGTATATTGAGCCATTGGTTCAATCGTCGTCACAATTTCACCGGTGCTAGTATTTGAAAAAGTATCACTAATATTTGAAAAAACTTCCGCAAAAAAATTTACATATGCTTCATCTTTTGGTTTTGATAAAGTGCTATTGTAATATCGTTCAAGCCCATATTGACCAACTAAATCATCCCCCTTATAAGCCAAAAAGCCAAGAGTATGTGAAGCTAAATTACCTCCTGGATAATAACGCCAATTATCTTTAAAAATTGAAAGACCTTTTAATTTTAAATTTTCGATCTCGGTAACTTGTTCTTTATTTAAGCCCGTGGCAATTTCTTCATACGGATCAGTCGTTTTAGAAACCTTACTTAAAAATGTCGCTTCGTCCATTTCCAAATATGGATCGAGTTTTAAATATACTTCTTCCGGATCAACAATGTTTTTCGGAATCATGGCTAATTTAAAACCAGAAGTCACCGTTCCAGCTGTAACTAATGAACCATCTTTTTTGGAAAAGAATATTGAGCCACGATTAAAAATATTACCCGAAGGGGTAACATATTGTCTATCCGCTTTTTCCGCATATGAATTTTTGTGAATAACCTGAACAAAAAAAAGTCTAAATAATAAAACAATCGCCACTAAGAAAATGCAAACTATCACAATTCTTATTCTTAGTTGAAACGATGAGATTTTCATTAGCGAATAGCAACATGATTAATATTTCGTGAAGCAAAAATATTTTGATGAGTATCGACAAAACCTTGAGATTTAGCATATTCTTTATCAATTCCCGAAACAGTCTTTAAATATGATAATTCCAATTGATTAACTTCGCTTTTAAGCGCAATAGCTGTGTTATCAAGCGATTTACGAGCAATAACGTTGAAAGTGATGGAGCCAATTAAATAAATATATATGCCAAACAACAAAACAGAACCGCTAATTAATATTCGAAATAATATTTTTTGGGTATTAATATTTTCGACGATATCGTTTGTTATTGCTTTGGCTCTGGTCATAATATTTTTCTAATGTTAATTATAATTTTTCTAATAATCTTAATTTTGAACTACGTGAACGTGGATTTAATTTAACTTCTTCTTCGCTTGGCCCTATTGGTTTTTTTGTAATAATTTTCGCTTGGCCACTTTCTTTTAATTGGACGTAAGCCTGTTTGACGATTCGATCCTCTAAACTATGGAAACTAATTATCGACATTCGTCCTCCAACTCTTAGTCGATTGAAACCTTTTTGTATTACTTGTTCTAAATTTGACAATTCACTGTTGGTGGCAATGCGCAAAGCTTGAAATGTTTTTGTTGCAGGATTTATTTTTTTACCTTTGTAGAATTTTCCAATTGCTTGATCAATAATACCGACTAATTCAAACGTTGTTTTTATTTCTTTCTCTAACCTTGCTTCTACAATTGCTTTGGCAATTTTTCTAGAATGTCTTTCTTCTCCGAAACCATAAATAATATCTGCTATCGTTCCTTCTTCCCAAGTGTTGACGATGTCATAAGCGGTAATGTCGTTGTCATCGAGAGATTTTTTCATCGTCATTAGAAGTGGCTCATCTTTTAAAAAAGTAAATCCCCTATCGCCTTCTTCTAATTGGAATGAACTAATCCCTAAATCAAGCAATATTCCATCAACTTTTTCAATACTTAATTCATCGAGGGCTTTATCAATATCTTGGAATCCAATATTTTTATAAATTACATCTCCATCTGTTTTGTCGATTAAATTCTTGGCTCTTGCAATTGCATCAGAATCTAAATCAAAACAAATTATTTTTACCTTATTCCCAAAGCGACGAATTATTTCAAGCGTATGACCTCCGGCTCCGAGAGTCCCATCAACAATGACATCACCTGACTCGATATTTAATCCGTCAATTGATTCATTTAGTAATACAGGGTTATGTTTCATATTAAAGAACACCTATTTGCCCTAATTTATCTGCCAAGGCATCAGCCTGCTTCTCAACAACTTTTTTATAATCGTTCCAAGCTTTTTCATTCCAGATCTCGGCTCGGTTTTGAACACCAATAACCACAACCTTAGAAATTAGGCCTGATCGATTTTTTAAATTTTCCGGGATTAATATTCGGCCATTGGTGTCGACATCGACGATGACGGCTTGACCAAACATAAATCTCGAGAAACTTCTATTATCAGATGCGAGCATCGAGGAATCAGATAATTTTTCTGAAATTTTTTGCCACTCACGAGTGGTAAAAATGGAAAGACAATTATCAAGTCCAGGTGCTACAACAACACTCTTGCCCATCTCCTTTCGGAACTTAACGGGTAATGACATTCTATTCTTGTCGTCTAGTGTATGTGTGTATTCGCCGATTAGCATAATAATATTGTGGAATAAAGTTATTATTGCAAAATTTTTGCTTTCCCACTGTATCCCACTTGCTTTAATTATACACCACTTTATCCCACAAAACAAACAACCTCTCCCACCCAAAACTGTGGATAACCTAGCAAAAATATAATTGGACAAAATTATAAAGTTGTTATATAATAAAAAAAACAAACAGCCATGATAATAGACAAAGAAACATCAAAAGACCTACAGCCCGGACTGTATATGTTTTCGTTTAATAAAAAAGAACTCGTAATTACACAGCTGAGTTCTAATTACCCTGAAAACATCAAACTAGGCAAAGATGATAATGATGACCAAAAAATACCCACTTGTTTCGAAGGTAATGAAATCGATACAATGTCGGTATAAAACAAAAAGGCTTCCATTATGGAGCCTTTTTTTATTCTTTTGGATGCATGATTGGGAAGAAAATTATATCGCGGAGATTTTTTTGTTCAGTTAGAATAGCGACGAGTCGATCAATACCCATACCAAAGCCGGTCATTGGTGGCATACCATGCTCCATGGCCGTTAAGAATTGTTCATCAATTTGCATAGCTTCATCATCACCTCCTTCTTTAGCTTTTGATTGAGAAATAAGTAATTCGCGTTGAATTGTTGGGTTAACTAATTCAGCATATTGATTGGTGATTTCAGAACCAGCAATTATTAATTGCGCTACTTGGGCTGTACCATCTTCATTTTGTTGAGCCAAAGGTTTTAAATCTCCTGGAAAATTAATAACAAAGGTTGGATTAATAATTTTAGCTCGAGAAGATTTTTTATAAATAAAATCAAGCAAATTCCCTCGTCCAATTTTTTTGGCTTCCTCTTCTTTCATCCCCCATTTAATAGCTTCGTCTTTTGCTTCTTCGATTGTAATTTTTGTAATATCAATGTTGGCATTTTCTTTTAATAAATCAGAAAAAGAAACTCGTGGCCACTTACCTTCAAAATTTACTTCCACACTATTATTATCTTTGTCGTATACTGTAAAAATATTTTTACCAATGACATTTTGAGCAACAGATTTAATTAATTCTTCTGTCCATTCTATATTTGTCTCAAGGGTTTGAAAGGCCGCATACCATTCAATCATTGTAAATTCTTGAATATGAGTTGGGTCAGAACCTTCATTGCGAAAATTCTTGCCTATTTCATAAACTCGTTCATAACCACCGGCCATTAATTTTTTATGATCAAGCTCCAGAGCAATACGGAGAACCATTGGCATAGCGTAATCATTGTGATAGGTTTCAAAAACTTTGGCCATGGCCCCGCCGGCTTGGTTTTGCAAAATTGGAGTTTCAATTTCTAAGAAATTTTTATTATCAAAAAATTCTCGTGTCGCTCGAATAATTTTCGAACGAACGACAAAACGATCGTATACTTCTTTATCCATCAAAAGATCAAGATAGCGT
The DNA here is from genome assembly GCA_964426515.1 of uncultured Candidatus Saccharibacteria bacterium. GTDB lineage: Bacteria > Patescibacteriota > Minisyncoccia > Phycocordibacterales > UBA9973 > UBA8515. The sequence goes on from CAYRQO010000002.1 coordinate 31,603, forward strand.
TTACGATATGTTTCTTCTTGATCTTGCAAGCCATGCCATTTATCAGGAAGTGGTAAAAGCGACTTAGTAGCCATAACCCAATCTTTTATTAAAATACTTTGCTCACCTCGAGCAGTAACAAATAAATTACCAGTCACGCCAATAAAATCCCCGTTATCAACCGTGGCGACAAATAAATCAAAAAGCTCGGCTTTCAATTCATCTTTCTTTAAAACAGCCTGAAGTCGTTCACTACCAGATTGAAGGACAATAAAAAGTATCGCCCCTTGTCCGCGAACAATCATAACCCGACCAATAGTTGAAATATTTTTTTCGTCAGATATTTTACTTAATTCTTCAAATTTATTTTTAATTTCCGAGATTGAATAATCACAAGAAATTGCCCGAGGATATGGATCCATCCCGGCGTCTTTTAATAATTCTATTTTTTTAATACGCGTATCGCGTAGTTCTTCAATTGAGGCCATAGCTCTATTGTATATCAAGTAGAGTGTATTTGACTAGTCCCTTGGGTGTTTTAATAGAAACGACATCACCTTTTTTTCGGCCAAACAACGATTCGCCAAGTGGTGATTTATTTGAGATTTTATTGTTGGCCATGTCGGCTTCTTCGGCGCCAACAATACTATAAACAATTTCGTCTTTAGAATTTTCTTTTCTGACTTTAACCGTGGTACCAATTTCAACATTATCACTCTTGTGTTTTTTAACAACAACAGCTGATTTTAACATGTGATCAATTTGAATAATTCGGTCTTCGGTTTTTCCTTGATCTTCGCGGGCTTGATGATATTCAGCATTTTCCGACAAATCTCCCAAAGCTCGAGCGGCCTCTAAGGCCTCAAGAATTTCTTTTCTTTTGGTAGTTTTTAAATGATTTAATTCTTCTTGTAAAGCTTTCTTTTTTTCTTCAGTTATATAATTTATTTCTTCCATAATTGGCATATAATACACGGTTTTTGATAATAAGTAAACCCCTAAATAGGACTTGCCTATGTTTTATTTCAGATACTCAGGGGTATAGACACTCATGTAATCAATTACTTCGCTCATTACGCGGGTGGCATTACCGGAAGCGGCTTTGGGGCCACGCTCCATAACAAGAGCAAAAGAATAGCGAGGATTTTCATATGGGAAAAAACCAACAATCCAGGAATTGGTATTGGTATTACCAAGTCCAACCTGAGCTGTTCCCGATTTAGCCGCAACTTCAACATTTGGAATATTAAGAGCCATGCAAGTCCCTTCCGTCACAGCCATTCGCATTCCTTCGTGAATAACTTTCATTTTGTCTTCCGCAATTGGAATCGTCATCACTTGTGATCGATAACTCTCATCAGCCAAAGTGATATGCGGGGTCTGCACAATCCCCATATTTGCAATTCCTGCGACAGCCCGAGCCATTTGAATTGGTGTAACTTGAAAACCGTACTGGCCGATAGAAGTATTGTACGTATCTCCCACACGCCAAATATCTCCATCAAAGTTTTTTTCTATCCATTC
>CAYRQO010000003.1:0-17893 GCA_964426515.1 uncultured Candidatus Saccharibacteria bacterium
TGAAAGCATCTAAGAGGGAAGCCAGCTTCAAGATGAGGAATCGTTTGAGAAACCTGAGAGATGATCAGGTTGATAGGCACTAGGTGTACAGACAGTAATGTCTTTAGCCGAGGTGTACTAATCGTTCGATTCCTATTAGGAAATTTGGAAATCATTTGTTGCGTTCTTAACAGCATTCAGTTTTCAGATATTATATCTGTTGTTGCCAAGATGGTAATGGAGTAAAAATTGAAAATAGAATAGGTCGCCTTCGCTTTAAAGCTACGGTGGACCAAAGTTGAATTTTTTGTGTTGGTGATTTGTCGCAAGTGTCACACCTGTTCTCATTCCGAACACAGAAGTTAAGCCTTGTTGAGCTGATGATACTCTATAAACGGGGAAAGTAAGCTATCGCCAGCACAAAGAATTTAACTCAGAAAATGCCCTCAGAAATGTGGGCATTTTTGAGCTTGACAAGTAGGTATAAAGTGTGATATAATATAAATAATTAAATAAGTTCTTAAACATTTTAAAAATTTAAAAAAATGAAAGCAATTGAGATTACAGGTACAGAATTCCTAGTTAATACAATAGGGGAAGTAAAAGGAGCTCAAATCTCTGGATTCATTGTTTCTATTAGTAAAATAGAGACTTGTTCTACTGCCTGTTTTGGTGGAGGTTTCAATGAAGAAGTTCCTAACTATGGATTTTTCAATGAAGATGTTTGGGAAAAAAATTCAAAAAATTTTCCTATTATTGATTTAGATTCTCGTCCTGATTTAAAAATGCTTTATGATAAAGTTCATAATGCCCACGAAGATCAGTTTGAATCAGAATCTGAATTTTTCTTTAATCATGTAAATGATTACTGGAGATGAAAATGAGTTAATATGATAATTCAGTTTGCTTTCTGTCTTATCGAAAAGCCTCGTAACATAAATGTTGTTATGGGGTATTTTTATTTATATGTTATAATCGAGATATATGTCATGGGCGTCACGTAGGCGATTTAAATATTTTTCAGGTCTCGTCATTATTGTCGGGCTAATTATTTTTGCTTTTTTATATCCAATTATTTTCAAAAAACCAACATGTTCTGATGGTAAATTAAACGGCACAGAGACGGGAGTCGATTGTGGAGGAACTTGTTCTTTAATGTGCAAGGAAGATATTTCATCCCCGGTTGTTTTATGGAGTCGAGCTTTTCCAGTTCTTGAAAATAATTATAACCTGGTGGCTTTGGTTGAAAATAGGAATAAAGATTCGGCGGTGGCTTTGGCTTCTTATGAGTTTCGAATATATGATAAAAATAATAAATTATTGGGTCGAAGGGAAGGTCAGACCTTTATTCCACCCAATCAACAATTCTCTGTTTTTGAACCACGTTTTAATTCCGGACAAAGTGAAATTAAAAATGTCACTTTTGAATTTTTGTCACCACTTATTTGGGTGAAAAAACCACCGGTAATTCAAACCTTGCCAATTAAAGTTAAGAATATTATATTTGATAATAATGAAAATACTCCGACCTTATCGGCCGTTATTAGCAATGAATCAATTCAAGATTTACCAGAATTTGATGTAATTGCGATTTTATATGATGCAGAACGGAATGCCATCAATGCCTCAAAAACTCACAAAGATAAACTATTAAACGGTGAAAATTTGAAAGTTTTCTTCACTTGGCCAGAACCACTCTCAAGCGTGCCAGTGACTGAAGATATATTGATTTTGATTAATCCTTTTTCTATTTCTTTTTAAATAATTTTATATTGTGAGCACTATCATATCACAAAGAATTGGGGACAGTAAAATTTCTAGCAGTATAGATTGGCTTTTAGTCTTGTTTATGATTCCAGTTTTAGGAGCAGGTTTAATTACTATGAAATCTTTTACTGGCGAGACTTCTTTTTTCAATCATCAATTAATGTGGATAGGTATTTCTTTCGTCTTTTTATTTGTTTTTTCTTGTATTGATTTTCGTTTTCTTAAGAATACAAATGTTTTAGTCACTCTCTTTATTATTTTTTCATCGCTTCTCCTTTTGTTATTTTTCTTTGGTCACACGGCTAAAGGAGCTCAAAGTTGGTTTTCTTTTGGCGGTTTTTCTTTTCAACCGTCCGATATGATGAAGCTGGTTGTTATTTTAATGTTGGCAAAATATTTCTCTCGTCGCCATATTGAAATAGGTAATTTAAAGCATATTATTATTTCTGGCCTTTACGCCCTTATTCCATTTCTTTTAGTTTTTTTTCAGCCCGATTTTGGCTCAGCGATAATTATTTTTTTCATTTGGTTTGGAATGATATTGGTTTCGGGGATTTCCAAAAAACATTTACTTGTTGTTGTTGGAATTGTTATTTTGGTTTTGGTGATGTTCTGGGGTTTTGTTTTTGAGCCGTATCAGAAAGCTCGAATTATAAACTTTGTTCAACCACTTTCAAATATTCATGGCTCGGGATACAATGTTTACCAATCTACGATTGCGGTTGGGAGTGGTCAAATATTGGGGAAAGGAGTTGGTTTTGGAACACAATCTAGATTAAATTTTCTCCCAGAATTTGAGACCGATTTTATTTTTGCGGCTTTTTCGGAAGAGTGGGGTTTTGTTGGAGTGATAATTTTATTTATTTTACTTGGTCTTATTATTTGGCGGATATTACATTTGGCACTCCTAGGCACTACTAACTTTGAAATATTTTATGGTTTAGGTTTGGCTATTTATTTTATGACGCATTTTATTATTAATATTGGTATGAATTTAGGAATTATGCCGGTGACGGGGATAACATTGCCTTTTATGAGTTATGGTGGGTCGCATCTACTGACTGAATTTATTGGTCTTGGTATATTGATGGGGATGAGTCGTTATCGTCGAGTGGCACATAGGGATGATATGCATAATGAGTTTCTTGGAATATAATTAATTAGGTTCGAGTATCTAGGTTTTAGGTGCTAGAAAAAACAAAAAATCTGATGAATAATGAAATTTTTTATTTAATAAATAATTTATCGACAATTCCCATTGTGGCTGACTTGGCAATTTTTCTGTCGTATTTATTTACCTATTTATTAATATTTTTATTAATTATTTGGGCTATATTTTTTAGTCAAAAGAAAATGTATAATTTTTCACTACTTTTTTTATCTGGAATATTTTCTTGGCTAATTGCTAATATTTTAAAAATTACGATGAAGGTTAATAGACCCTTTGTTGACTTGGGAATAATTCCACTTCGTCTTGAAGATGGTTTTTCATTTCCCTCACAACATATGGCCGTATTTACGGCACTTTCAGTAGCGATGTTTTTAATAAATAGAAAAGCAGGTTTTGTTTTTTTAATAATTGCCATTTTAATCGGATTATCAAGAATTGTTGTTGGAGTCCATTATCCGTTTGATATTTTGGGTGGTTTATTTGTGGGAGCATTGGTTGGACTTATTTTTATAAAAATGTTTAAAAAGATATGAGTATTTTTGAGATTATTATTTTAGGAATTGTTGAAGGATTAACTGAATTTTTACCGATTTCTTCAACTGCTCATATTGATATTGTTCGCATACTTTTTTCAATTCCGCCGTCAGATTTTATAAAAAGTTTTGAGATTATTATTCAACTTGGGGCAATTTTAGCTGTCGTTGTTTTATATGCTCGTAAAGTATTTTCATCACTGGTTTATATTAGAAATTTAATAATTGCATTTATTCCGACTGGAATTATTGGTTTTATATTATATAAATTAATAAAATCTTTTTTACTGGGCAATGTTTTAATCGCAGCTATGGCACTTCTTGTAGGAGGAATTATTATTTTAATTTTTGAAAATAAAGTTGGGAAAAATAATATAGATGAGAATATTTCTGGAAGTGATATTTCAAATATGTCTTTCAAACAATTAATTATTTTAGGATTAGCTCAGGCCTTGGCTGTTATTCCTGGGGTTTCGCGTTCGGGGGCGGTGATTATCGCTGGACGATCAATGAAAATAAATCGGGCGCTCATTACTGAATTTTCTTTTTTATTGGCGGTGCCGACGATGCTTTCGGCAGTTGTTTATGACATTTATAAATCAGGTTTTTCTTTCTCCAGTTCCGAGTGGGGGACTATAATTATTGGTTTTTTGGTTTCGTTTATTGTTGCCCTCATAGTTATTAAGTGGTTCCTAGCTTATATCCGAAAACATGACTTTAAAATCTTTGGCTGGTATCGAATCATCTTAGGGACTCTGCTTCTTGTTTTTCTATACTTCAATATTCTGTAAATCACGCAAGCATTACTTGTGCAATGTGTATAATTTTACAGCTTGATTTTTAGGTCAAAAACCGTTAGAATAACCCTATTATGTGGAAAACAAGAATTCCGGCGTTTTCAGTACTTTTATTAGCAATGGGGCTTGGTTATTTTGTTTATCAATCTGAAATTAGTCATCGAAACCTAGCTCCTGAAACAGAAGCGACAGGATTGGCGAAATTTCCTTTTAAATTAGGCTTAGACCTTTCAGGTGGAACTCATTTGGTCTATAAGGCCGATGTATCTTTAATTGATGCGACTGAATTAAAAAATTCAATGGATGCGCTTCGAGACGTAATCGAAAGACGAGTCAATGTTTTCGGTGTTTCTGAACCAGTCGTTCAAGTTCAAAATGGTGGTTTCTCAAATCAGGGGGAAGAGCGTTTAATCGTTGATTTACCGGGGGTGACCGATATAAGTCGTGCGGTAGAAATGATTGGTCAAACTCCAATGCTTGATTTTCGAATTGAAAATCCAAATAAAGATGAAGCAAACCAAGCAGTTGTTGGCGCTGATGGTAAAGTAACACTTGATATGAATTCACAATTTATCAGGACAGATTTAACTGGCCGATATTTAGATAAAGCGATTCTTGAATTTGATCCGACAACCGGCGAGCCAACAGTCTCATTACAATTTGACGCCGAAGGGTCATTGTTATTTGAAAAAATAACCCGAGAAAATGTTGGTAAAACTGTCGCAATTTTCCTTGATGGTCAACCTATTTCTATTCCAACTGTCAATGAAGCTATCACTGGCGGTAAGGCTCAAATTTCGGGTAATTTTACGGGAGAAGAAGCTAAATTATTAGTTGGCCGTTTAAATTCTGGAGCCCTTCCTGTTCCTATTAGTCTTATTTCAACTCAAACAATTGGTCCATCTTTGGGAGCTTTGGCCACCTCAGCTGGAGTTAAAGCGGCTCTAATTGGCTTTTTAGCCATTGCACTTTTTTTGATCATTTGGTATCGATTACCAGGTTTAATTGCCGTTATTGCTTTATCGATGTATGTCGTTATTATGCTTTCAATCTTTAAATTATTTAAGATTACCTTAACTTCAGCTGGAATTGCTGGATTCATTATTTCCATTGGAATTGCTGTTGATGCCAATGTTTTGATTTTTGAACGAATTAAAGAAGAGCTTCGAAAAGGTGGAGATATTTTAGAATCAATTCATCATGGCTTTAAAAGAGCTTGGTTGTCAGTTCGTGATTCAAATATTTCAAGTATCATTACAGCTATTATTTTATTTACCGTTGGGACATTCTTGATTAAAGGTTTTGCCCTTGTATTTTTGATTGGAGTATTAATCTCAATGATTTCGGCCATCTCAATTACTCGATTATTCCTTTATACCTTAAATATTAAAAAAAGAAATAAATTAACAGGTTTTATGTTTGGGTCGGGACTTAGTAACGCTTCAATAACTGCGCAAGCAGATCAAAAATAATATGTTTGTCATTAAATATAAAAAAATATTCGTTGGAATTTCAGCCGTTCTTGTTTTATTGTCGATTACCTCAATGATTGTTTTTGGTTTAAATCTTGGCATCGATTTTAAGGGGGGATCACTACTTGAAGTTGAATATACAACTGTTCGTCCGGAGCAAAAAGTATTTGAGGATTCAATTAAACAACTTTCAATTGGTGAAATGCTTATTCAACCAATTGGTCAAATGGGATATAGTATTAAAACTCGTGATATTACCGAGAAAGAAAGAAATGAAATTATAACAACTTTGGGAACTGATGTGACCGAAAAAAGTTTTACCTCAATTGGTCCTTCGGTTGGTGCTGAGCTTGTTCGAAAATCGATTACAGCCTTTATCTTGGTTGCCCTTGGAATTATTTTTTGGATTGCTTTTTCTTTCCGTCATGTTTCAAAACCAGTCTCGTCTTGGAAATATGGTTTCATCGCTATTGTTTCTTTGATTCATGATATTTTAATTCCCGTTGGAGTATTTTCAGTTATGTCTCACTTCTCGGGGGTCGAAGTCGATACTCTTTTTGTGGTGGCGGTTTTGACAATTCTCGGTCTTTCGGTTTCTGACACGATTGTGGTTTTCGATCGAATCAGAGAAAATATTAGAGTTGGACATTTTAAAACATTTGAAGAAACTGTTGGCCGAAGTTTAGATCAAGTTTATACAAGATCAATTGCCACGTCTTCAACCGTTATTATTGCCTTACTGGCCCTAGTTTTCTTTGGTCCATCAAGTACTAAAATATTTGCCTTAATGCTGACCGCTGGGATGTTTTTTGGAACATATTCCTCAATATTTTTAGCCAGTCCACTACTTGTTATGACCAGTAATTTACAAAAGAAAAAGAATTAGGTTCTAGGGATTAGTTTCTAGGTTCTAGTGATTAGTAAAAGCCCCGTTCCACTATGTTGGAATGGGGCTTTTATGGTACAATGTAAGCAGTCTTAATTATAAAGTCGTTTTATTAAAAAATAATATTTTGATTAAATGATATGGGTAAAATAATTTTTATTATTAGTAGTTTGATTTTTATAGGAATAATAATTTATGCTTTTCCTATAAGTTTATTTAGATTAACTTTAATTCCAGCTTTAGCTGTTATTCTTGGAGTTATGATATATCTTTATGTTCCATTTGGTACAACTATTAAGATAGTCTTAATTATTGTTATGATTGTTATAGGGATAGTATTTTATTTTTATATTCCAATAATGCATAATCCTATGCCTGATTATTATAGGGTACAAAATAGAAGCGAAGAATCTGATGGACCAAATGATTACTCAAAATGGGTTACCCCACAAGAATATTTTGAAAATGTGGGATCTGAGGGTTAATTTAGTATTAAATAATTATATAAAAATTTTTATGGAGCTTTTAGCTTCAAAGTAAAATTTTAAGGTAAGAATACTGACTGAATTTTTCATATTTTTACTTATTATAATTATTCAAGAAATTATAAAATTAAGTAGATAATTGTCAATTTAAATATAAAATAGATTCGATGGTTAAAACAAGATAATATCATCAAAAAAACACTAGTTTGCTGGTGTTTTTTTTGGTACAATATAGGGAGTCTTAATTATAAAGTCGTTTTATTAACATTAAAAATTATAATCGCCTTTGTTAAAACTTCGGCGAGTCAAAGAAATATGTCTATTTTATACATCGTTTTAGCTGTCGTTGTTGCTTTTATTTTGTTTTTAGTTTTCAAATATAATGGTTTTATTACTCTTCGAATCAGAACTCAAGAAGCTTGGGCCGATATCGATGTTCAATTAAAACGTCGTTATGATTTAATTCCAAATTTAGTTAGTGCGGTCAAAGGTTATGCTACCCACGAATCGGCAACTTTTGAGAAAATAACAGAAGCAAGATCCAAGGCTATGCAAGCCGGCACACCAGCGGAGAAAGGTGAAGCTGAGAATATGCTCTCGGGAACTTTGAAATCACTTTTTGCTATTTCGGAAGCCTATCCAGAATTAAAAGCTAATACTAACTTTTTACAATTACAAAGTGAATTAGCTGATACCGAAAATAAAATTCAAGCATCTCGAAGATTTTATAATGGCAATGTTCGAGATTTGAATACGGCTATTGATATGTTCCCAGGCAATATCATTGCTTCGATGTTTAATTTTGTCAAAATGGATTTCTTCCAACTAGAAGAGGGAAGTGAGCAAAAAGAACCAGTAGCAGTAAAGTTTTAAAAAATTATATGGAAAAATTTAATATGTCTACAACAATAGTGATAATTATTGTGTTAGTCGTAGCTGGCATTGTGTTTTTAATGTCTAGAACTTTTTACTCAGCCTCAAAAACTGGGAATTCTTTCGTTGAGATTAAAGAAGCTTGGAGATTAATTATTGATAGTAATGATTCTAACAAGGAAAAAATCGCCACCGAAAGATTTAAATTACAATTAAAAGAAAAAATCCCCATCAAAGCTATTGTTATTGATAAAGACGGATTATCTACTGATTACAATTTATATAAAGGTAAACAAGAGGATATTGATAAGATTAGTCTAATTTTGATTATTGAGGGTAATGAAATCAAGATGATTCCTGATTGGAAGCCAAAAGATATTAATAATTTTTTTGGTTTATTTTTAGAATAAGATATTAATTTAATTAATTAAAATATGATTGAATTTTTAAAAAACCCATATGTTGCAACAATAATAGTTGTTTTATGTATTTTGTTATTTAGATTAGCTAGTTCAGGGAATTTTTTAAGTAAATTTATAAATAAACTTTTTCCTTGCAATCAAAATCCGTTAAATCCCTTAAATTCATTTCCATGCTATGGATGGTTTGATATTGCTCTGATGATAATTGTCGCCGTTATTGGCGTCATCTTTTTGGGAATTTTAGTTTTTGATCTATATAAATTAATTTTTATTAAAAGTTAAATGAAAAAAATGACATATATAATAATTGGGGTGGTGATTGTGGTTTTGATTACAGTATTTTTTATTTTATTTAGTAAAAAATGTGTATCAACTATTGATCCTGTGTCTAAACAAAAGAGTGGTAATTGTTATTATCTTTGGCAGAAGGGGTTAAAAACAGAAGGACAGTATAATGTGCCTATGAATATCTCAGATGGCAGAATTGTTTCTTTCCCGGATTTTACAATTACATACCTTGAAACAGTTAGCCCGACGAAAGAAGAACTAGCAAATTTTAATAAAGAAATGGAAAAGCAAGGTTGGCCTGAGGGGCCTATGATTGGCTCGCATCAATATTTTAATGTATGTGAGAAAAATTCTGATATTTGCCAGAAAATAGACCTTTCTGCTGTTCCATTTCACTCTACATCATTTATGGTAAAAAATATTGATTTTACAATAAAAAATGGAGATAATGGAAATTTTATTATAATTAAAAATTAAAAATATGGAACCACAAAAAGAAGAAGAAAATTCACTAAAAATTCCAGAAGTAACAGAGCAAGATAAAGAAGAAATAATTAAGGTTTATTTTGAATTTAAAGAAATTATTCAAAAAAGAGATCCAGTTTTATTGGTTGAATATCAAAAAAAAGAAAGTCCTGCCAATACTGAATATTTACAGAAAGAATTTGAAAAAGATCCTAGTTCTGAAAGTTATAGTGAAATTTTTGATTATTATTGGAATTTGGATGGCTTTTATGCTGTTACGAATGAAATGTTGCGCTCACCAGATTGTTTGTGGGAAAAATTTGAAGGGGGTCACGATCATTTTATGAATGTGACAGCACCCTTTGAATTTAGGGCCAAAGAAGATGGTTTAACTCATAAATTAATTTTACATTTTATTAAAAAAATCAGTGATGATAATAAATGGTACCTAATGACATTTTAAATTATATGGAAAATCAAGAAACAGTTTTAAATACAAATTTAGAGGCAAATATCGAACAACCAAAAGCCAAGAAGAAAACTTGGTGGATTTGGCTTGTTTTAGCCTTATTATTAATCGTCGGTGGGGGATATTATTATCAAACAAATCAAACTTCTAATATTATGAAATCAAGTCCAGAAAAGTTTTTTGATGGCCAAGAATTAATTCTTGTTAAATCTGCGTTAGACCATGACACAAATACGATAAAATCTTTATTAAAAAGTGGGGTAGATGTAAATTTTATTGGTAAGAAAAAAATGACTCCGCTTATATATGTAATTCTCAAACAAGACAAAGAAGCGGCTAAAATCCTCCTTGACGTTGGAGCGGATGCAAGTTTGGTTGTTGAAGGAGTTGGTAGTGCAATGGGGATAGCTTCTCAATTAGAAAATACGGATATTTTAATGACATTAATTAATTCGGGTATCAATATTAACGCTCATATTCTTACAAATGATCAACCTCTTACTTGGTATGCTGCCGAGGTTAATAATTTAGCTGCATTAGAAATTTTATTTAAAAATGGTCTTTCTGTCGATACAAGAAACAGTTCAGGTAATACATTGCTTATCGAATCAATTATGGTTAATAATATTGAACTTGCTCTGTGGTTAATAGACCACGGATCTAATGTTCATGCCATAAATATATTTTTAATTTCTGCTGCCGAATGTATCCAGAGTCGAGCGAATCGAGGGGGTGATGGGATAAATGCTTCTAAGTATCAACATTTGGTAAAAATATTTGAAGACAAGGGTGTACAATTTCCTGTTCCTGAAAGTTTAGAGTTAAAGGAAAAACTTAAGGTCGAATCAGTTACCGTCGAAGAAGCGGAAAAACTTAATGAAAAAGGAGAAAAGATAAAATAATTTTTATGGAACCACAAATAGAAGAGAAAGTTTTAAAGACAAATTTAGAGGCAAATATCGAACAACCAAAAGCCAAGAAGAAAACTTGGTGGATTTGGCTTGTTTTGGCCATATTATTAATCGTCGGTGGGGGATATTATCAATATAAAAATAAACAAATGAATAATTTAGCGGCAAAATTATTAGACATAAAATTGACAGCAAATGAAGATAAGGGAGTAAAAGAGGTTTTGAATTATTATGGTGGAGTTTGTGAGCCATCAATTGGAACTTCTGGAAATTTAAATATTAAAATAGGAGAGATAAAGACAGAATCAAATAAAACTTTTACTCTTAAATTAAGTAAAAGCGAAATAGTTGAAAAACTTGGGAAAGATTTTAATCTTTCACTCCCAGCCTCAAATGTTGCTTATTTATTTTATAAAAATTTAGAGGAAGAAAAAAATAATTATAGTGAAATTCGAGTTTTGATTGTTTTAAATGATGGGACAACGGAAACATTTACTTATCCTATTGATCAATTAGAATTAGTAAAAGTTAAAATGGATATAGCCAATAAGGTTGTTGAATTTATTAAACAAAAAGATTATCAAGGGCTTAAAAGTATAATTTCAAAAGAGAATCCATTTTCGTTTGATCATGAGGAATTTATCTCTGTGATATCAGAAGCGGAATTAAAATTAGGTTTAATTTCTGGATTTTTACCATGGGGATTTAGAATTGATAAAGAATACAATGCTTTGGTTATTTCGGGGGCAACTGTTCGAGAGGGAGGAGAAAACATGCTTCTTAGTATAATGATGAGTCAAGATATTAACGACAAAACCTTTTATAATCTGGCTTATGAAATATAACAAATTTATAAAATTAAAGATAAAGCCAAGAGTGAAATTTATTATTAATAATGAATTATATTTATGACAAAAATGCTTATCGGTTCAATAATTTCTATTCTTTTTTTTCTACTTAGTAATTACCTCATTATTTCGACTAGCATGGTGATTGAGGGGGATAGTCGGGGATGGCAATCTTTATTTTTACTTATTTTGATAATTGGAGGAATCTTTGTTTTGTCATGTATTTTTATACTCCCTTTTATTTGGTCACCAGTCTTTGTTCATGGTATTACTTTAAAAATTATTCTGAGTGCAGTTTTTGCTGTTATTATCCCGGTTGTCGTTGGTATATTTGCAATGAAAATTGGAGTTGGAGAATTTAAAATAATCCCTAACATAGCTATTATTGTATTTCTTGAGGCAATATGGATAATTTTTCTGGTCTTGCAAACTCAAATATATACAGAAAGTATGGTCCCATTTAAAAATTTAATTCTTATTGGTTCAACTATTTTACTTTTTACTCTTTCCTTTATTTTATCCAATTATTTTATTAATAAAGTTAATAAACTAATTTTATTACCCGTCTCGGAACAATATGATACAGAATATAAACTTAGAAAGAAGAGATATGTATTTCCAGATTTTGATTTTTGGTATACAGGTAAAGTTAAAAGTATGGATTATCTTGGGGATACATTAGTAAAAAAAGAAACGGATTACTCTTTTGAGTGGCTCGCAAGATCTTTTAAGAACAGAGATGATAAGAAGGCTGTTTACTATGCAATTGATAGGAGTTATTTGGGGAAAGAAATAAATATTATAGATATTAATATCTCAGACACAATCCAAGGGCGATTCATTTTTAATTGGGTCGAAGAAGGAAAATCTTTTAAAATTATGCCAGCACAAGCATTAGAAATAAATCAACGAATAATGATTTACGCAGATAGAATTCCAGGAGAAACAATTACTGCAAAATATGGTCAGATAATTTCACCTCAAAATTTCAAGGGTAAAAACCAAATAATTATTTTTCCAGACTTTTGCTTAGTCTATTTAAATGATTTTGAAGAGTCAGAAGAAGATCGAGTTGTATTTAATTTTGAGAGCACTATTGGTTCGTGGCAAGGAAGTTTTTTTAATTTTTATAATGGTCAGTTTAATACCAGTAAATTTGAACTGCAAGATAAAAAATATACTTTGTATTTTAATGAATATAAAAAGGCCAATGAATTAGTTACTCTTAAAAATAAGGAATTTGTGGTTGATATAGATTAATAATTATAATTAAAAAATTTTATGGAAACAAATAATAATTTAACACCAGAACAGAATGATTTTATAAATAAAGCTTCATTTGCTGGATTTTTAGGGCCTTGGTATGCACTGGCTAGTGGATTATATAGAGAATTTTGGTTATGTTTTATTCCGGGCTATAACATTTATATGGTTTATAAATTAATAAGATATGGCCGAAAAATGGCTTGGGAAAAAAGTAATAAAGATTATGAACATTTCTATCATCAGCAAAAAAATCTTTCTAAAATAATGAAGATACTTTTATGGATTGGAGTTGGAATTTTGGTCCTTGAGATTGTCTTATTTGCTTTTTTGCTTGGCGGGAAGGGTAAAGATGTGGCTAAAGGTTTCACTCAAAATGTATTTACAACTGGTGATATTTCTAGTTATGTTGTGTCTGATTTTAAATTAAATCAAGAATATATTAATAAAGAAATAGATACGAGGGGGATTTACGAGAGTGTATTTTTTGACGAGATTTCAGCCCTTGGCGATGAGTCAGAATATAGTGGGGATGTGCAATTTACAAATACTTCTTTGCCAATTTGTGTTAAATTAGAAAAAATTAATGAAGAGTGGAAAGTTGTTGATTTGGTTGAGACTTGTGAGTAAATAATATTATTAATCATTATAAAAATTGTATGGAACCAAATACTATAAATACAAATGAAGGACAAGAGAATCAAGTTTTAGCGCCAGTTTTAGAAAAGAATCCTAAGAAAAATATTTTAATAATCGCTGCAGGTATTATATTTGTTATTTTGGTCGTCGGTGGATATTTTGCTTATCAAAAAATCTATCGACCCTATAAAGAGAAACAAAAACAAGAATTAATTAAACAACAGGAATTACAAAAATATAAAGATATTAGCTCTCGTATTTTAAGTGGTGATATTGAGAATTTAACTAGAGAAGATTATTTATTTTATTTGAATCGAGATATTGATTATATTAAATACTCAACAAAAGATAGTCTGACGACCCTAAAGATTGGGGGTTTTAATTTAAGCTTTGAAGATAATAATAGCGATAGTATCAATGTTTTCGGTCCAAACATTCTTTTCGGTGAAGGGTATATTATTTTAGATCAAGTTAAAACTTATTCATACAACTCGAACAATCAATTAATTTCAGGATTTAAGTCAAAATAGTTTTGAAGATCAAGATAAAGATATTTTTCATGATATTAGTAATTATGAAAAAGTTGAAACTTCCTTAGGTATATATTATAGAGGCAATAGAGATTTGCATACAGATACTGAGTTTAAGGATATGACGCAAATTGTAGGTAAGATAGTTTTACCTTTTTATGATAAAAATGAAAGTATTATTATAAATAGTGACGATAAAGAAAAATTAATTAAATCTGGTAAATTAAGTGAAATTAATTTTGTTGATGGTGAAGTTAATCTTATTTATTCGGGGGAATTAGATTTAATTGATGTCATAGGATATGATGAAAATGACAAAGATTATACTTTTCGTAGTAAATTTATAAGCAATGATAATATTTCTCTTTCTTTTGGCGAAGAAAAGATAGTGAAAGTAAAATTAACTTTTGGTAATGAGGCAAAAGATATTGAAATTCCTTTTACTTGGGATTTAAAAAGTTCAGAAAATAATCAAACTATTTCGGATGTAAATAAAGATGCCGTTGTGGAGTCGAAGATTCCCCCGGAAGATGAAATTATTTCGGTTCCAGTGACCTCTCAAGAAGAGATTCTTAAATTACAAAAAACAATTGGCAATTTTACCGCCTTATTTCAGAAAAAAGATTTAAATGGAGTTAAAGCTTATTCAAAAGTAGCTGGATTTTATGATGAAGATGATTATACCGGCAAAACTGAGGCTGAAATAAAAGAGGAAATGAAACTTCTTTCAGATTCTTTATTTCAAATAACTGAAAAGGATTTATTAAAAATGGAAAATGTAAAATATGAAAAATCAGAGGAAAAGGGCGTTGTGACCTGGGCTGTTTCAAATATCCCAGCTAAAGATCCAATTTTAGAACTATCAACGAAGATTACATTTTTCATAAAAGAAATCAATGGTCAATTATATGTTATTGATTTTACAATGTAAATTATATGGAACCAAATACAAAAGAAATACAACCAGAAGAAGTTTCAGTGATGGTTCCAATTCCTCCTAGGGTTGAAAGTAAAACCAAAAAAATATTTATGATTGGTTTAGTTGTAATACTTCCTTTTCTATTTGGTTTTTCGGCTTCGGCGGAAGAAATTTCAGAGGGGAGTCTTTATCCCAGTTCGCAGGAAGTAAAAATAGAGCAAATAAATAGTATGAATATTGAAGCTCGCATTAATTCTGATGGTCAAGTTGATGTGATGGAGACAATTAATTATGACTTTGGTAATGAGTATAAACATGGTATATATCGAACGATTCCACTTGGTTTTAAAGCTCAAGGTCAGCCAGGGCACACTGAAATAAAAGTCATAAGTGTGACCGATGAATTAGGGCGTCCTTATAATTATGACATCACCTCCCAAGACCCAATTAATGTCAAAATTGGTGATGCCGATGAGGCGATTACTGGTGAACATATATATAAAATTTCATATACATTAGATAAATCAATCGGTTATTATGATAATTTTGATGAATGGTATTGGAATTTAACAGGCAATGCTTGGGAAATTCCGATTAAAAATGTGACAGCCACAATTATATTACCAGCAACTATTAATCAAGCGGATTTTAAATTAAAAGATTATTGTGGAAGTAAAAATAATATTAAGTCTTGTGGAGCCTTTTCTCTAAAAGATAATCAGACTGTCTCATATACTCTCAATCAAGACAAGGTTTTAAATTCGACGGAAGGGGTGACTATTGCTGTTGGTTTTCCAAAAGGTTTAATTCCAGCCCCAACAAAATTGGATTTATTTTGGGCAAATTTTATGCGTTTTTGGTTTATTCCATTACCTTTTCTTTTAGCTCTTTGGTGGTTTAGAAAAAGATTTAGTTATATGTGGGAACATTATAAATATTTCAAAAGAAATACTATCATTGCCGAATATGATGCTTCTGATTTTAATCCGCTTGAAGTGGCTCTTTTGGTTAATAAATATGTTGAAGAAAAAGATCTTTCGGCAATTATCGTTCATCTTGCTATTTTAGGCTATATTAAAATAGAAGAAAAAGATGGAGAATTTTGTTTTAAGAAAATAAAAGAACCTCCAACTGATCTTACTCAAAGTGAAAAACTTATTTTTGAAGCTGTTGAAGATATCTGTGAATCAAATTTCGGCCTGAAAGAATCAAAAAAGTTTTTAAAATCGTTAGATCAAGCCGGTTCTCGTTTAATTGCTCGTGATTATATCTTAGCTGGAAAATTAAAATTTAAAAATACAATTCGAGACACTTCAGGAATAGGAATATTTTTACCACTATTTTTTGCCATTAATCCTGGAGCTTTTATCTGGTTTTTTGGTGGTATATGGGCTGGATTTGCTTTCTCCGGGGCTTGCATTTTAATTGCTATCGGAAATATTTTCACCAAAAATATATCAAAATATCCAACCCTAAAAGGAATCGAAGCTGAACGTAAATTATTAGGTTTGAAATTATATCTTAAAGTAGCTGAAAAGAATAGGATTAATTTTGCAAACGCACCAGCTAAAACGCCAGAACTTTTTGAAAAATTATTACCTTACGCTATGGTTTTTGGGCTTGAAAAAAAATGGGCTAAAGAATTTGAAAATATTTATACGATCAATCCAGCTTGGTATGCGGGAGGGGCTATGACCGCCTTTTCAACCATGGCTTTTGTTAGCAGTCTTAATTCTATTCAATCATCTACAACTTCGGCCATCGCTTCATCTGTGCCATCATCGAGCTCTTCATGGAGTAGTTCATCTGGAGGTTCCTCAGGTGGAGGTTCCTCGGGTGGTGGAGGGGGAGGAGGCGGAGGTGGCAGTTGGTAGAATTTATTATTTATTAAATTAATAATATGAAAAAAATGATTTATATAATTGGGGCTATTATCATAATTTTAATTTGTTTTTTTGTTTATAAAAATTTTAATGGAGAGCAGAGTAATTCTTTTGATTTAAATAAACTAAAAGATAGTGTTTTAAAATATGCATTTGATAAAGAAATATTAAGTGATATGACGGCTATAAGTTTACCTGTGCCACATCCTAAGAATAATGGTAATTATCCCGTAGAATTTATGTTATATTATTCAATTCCATCAAATTCAGGGGGCCGAATGAATCCGGATATTAGTTTACCGTACGCCACTATAAACATTGATGCTAAAACACAAGAAATAATCAATTTTGAGAAAAAAGAAATAAATGATTTGCGTCAGCCAGAAAATATGCCAGCAACAATGAAGACACCAGATCAAGTTGTTCCAAATGATAGTAGTCTTTTTGAATTAAGAGAAAAACACCAAAAAATTACCCCCTTAGTTTTTTCTTTGTATTGGAATAATAAAATCCTTTCGGCGGATGAAATAAATATAGTAAAAGAATATGCTAAAATAAATGAGTCACTGATGAGTATTACTCTGAAAGAGGAATATCATAAAATAAACCCAGATTTTTTTGAATGGTTGAATAAAAATACAGTTAAAAACAATTAATTTACTATTAATAATAATATTTATGACACAAAAAAATGATTCACAAGTATCGACACCATTAGATAATGCTATGGAACTTTTCTCAGAAGGGAAGTTTGAAGAGGCAATAAATGAAGCCAAAAAGTATTTAAATTCTGAGGATCCTAATATAGTGCAAGATGCAAAAAGAATTTTGGGACAAGCTCATTTTAAGTTAGAAGAATTTTTGGAGGCTAAAAAATATTA
The DNA here is from genome assembly GCA_964426515.1 of uncultured Candidatus Saccharibacteria bacterium. Lineage (GTDB taxonomy): Bacteria > Patescibacteriota > Minisyncoccia > Phycocordibacterales > UBA9973 > UBA8515. The sequence continues at coordinate 17,482 of CAYRQO010000003.1, forward strand.
TATTGAGGTTGTTAAAAATGATCCTTTGAGTGCTGACTATTATCTTGACTATTTTAATCTATGCACATCAGCAACTATGAGTAAAGATTTTTCTTTAGCCGAAAAGTCATTTCAGTCGGCAATCGGTCTTGCTGAGAAAAAAATACCAGCCTTGGTTATAAATTTAACCTATTACTATATAAGAGCTTTACTAGATTCAGGTGAATATAATAATGCCTTTGATAAATTAAAAACAGTTACTGATTCTTATTTTGAAAGGAATGGAATTACAGATCTTACTTACATAATACTTTATTTTGGCTCCAACGTTCCGTCTTTTGATGCTTTAATTTCACTTGTTCCACAAATTTCGCAACATATTGAAAAAGAAAAAATGAATACTGCTAATAAGTGGACATTGCTCGCTGATGAA
>CAYRQO010000003.1:17903-33000 GCA_964426515.1 uncultured Candidatus Saccharibacteria bacterium
GGATCTTTACGAAAAAGTTGATTCCGATGGAAAGAAATTAATAGATGATATGAAAAATTCAATGATTTAATTTTATGAATAAAAATATAAAATTTATATACGCTTTAATTATTATAGTTATTGTTAGCGGAGGTGTTTATTTAATGTTAGTAAAAGAAATTCAAAAGTTGGAGATAATAGGAAAAGAAGATACCTTAAATCTGGATGGGAAAATCAAAGTATCAAGAAGCGATGTTTTTGAAATAAAAGAAATTTCTGCCGTAACTTTTGATGCTGACGGTTATATTACTAATAAAATGCAAAAGGAACTCGGCGAAGAGATTTATAATACTGGCCTTGATGATTTTGTTTATTATCAATATTTAACTAATGAATATTTAGATAAAATATCTATAAATAATCCATACACTGATAAAAGGTATTTATCTTTTGTCAAAGAGAATGGGAAAGAGATAATAATTGATACGGATTTATATAAAAATTCTGATCCATGGGGTGGAACATTTATCTTTGATAAAATTCAAGATCCAATAAAAATCGATTACGTTGGTTCTATTAATGAAATCGAAAAATATTTTAAAAAATGATTTAAGTTAAAATAATTAATTTATGAATAAACAAATAAAATTTATATATGCCCTTCTGATTATCACAATTATTAGTGGGGGAGTTGCTCTTTGGATTTTAGGACAATTAAGTAATTCTGAGAATAATAATTCTGTCATTGTTGTTACTGAAAAAGATAAAGATATAAAAGACTTAGCCACGGCCAAATATGCTGGGAAATATCAGTTTGGTTTTAATTCAGAAGAAGATTCGGGGGGAATTTTGGCTGTTTATCCTAAAAATGATAAAACAGTTTTGTTTTATTTAGAACTCTCAAGAGGGGCTCCAAGTTATAATTCTGGAATGATGATCCAAGATTTGATTATTGATAAAAATGGAAAGGCCGATTTAATTTTGAATGACGATTTTTTTAATTGCCATTTATCTTTTGTTTTTACTCCAAAAAATGTAAGTATAAAAGATGTTGATTCGACCGATGAATGTGGTTTTGGTTATGGAGTCAGGGCCACTGGTCTTTATCAGAAAATTGATAGTTCAATTCCACTTTATTTTACAGATTTAGATGGTTTAACTTTATATTTTAAATATTACACTGAAAAAATTGTAGATGAAGAACTTGCTATTTTAAATGCTCAAGAGGATATTGAAAATAAAATTAAAAGTGGTTTTTTGAAAGAACAAAAAAAAGAGTATGAATATACCGGCCCGGGATTATCATCAAAAACGATATATATTGATGAAAAAAATAATATTTCTAAATATATTAAAGAAGAAGGTAGTGAGGACTCATCATTAACTTATAATTTCTATTATGATAAAAATAATCAATTATTTTACGCTTTGATTACCGGCGGAGCCTCAAATGGTTTAGATGAAAAAGATCAAGCTATTTCAAGTGAACTAAAACATGAAATTTATTTTACTGAAGGTCATAAAATTTCTGAATTTCACGACGTCACGGGTCCTGGGTATTCTTGGTCAGAATTATGGCCGGAAGATCAACTCGTGTTTGATCCACAGAAAGATTATTCTAATGAATAGAGTGTAAATTATTTTCTGGATTATTTGGTCAAAATGTATTATAATAATTAAATTAGGTAATTAATTTAATTATGAAAAAGAGAAACACGTTAAAAACAATAGCTTTTTTGGTGGTCATAACGATTGTTGTCTTTTTAGGTTGGAATTTTTGGGGTAATGATATTCAAAATCTAATTAAGAATCAAATATCGGTTTCGAATAATAAAATATTGGGGAATAGTCAAGATTTAGTTTACTTTTCAATTAAACCCGAACAATCAGTTAGTGGCATTATAACGGCTACTGGTTCGGTCAAGGGCGGATATTTTTTTGAAGGCAATATTTTGGTAAATATTTTAAATGCGGATAAAGAACCCTTAAGAAATGGTTACGGAAAAGCTGTAACAAATTGGATGACAAGTGAACCTGTCGAATTTGAAACAGAACTTAATTTTATGTACCTTCCAAAAGGCGAAGCATATATAGAAATACAAAACGATAATCCCGCTGGACCAAATGAAGGGATGAAGAAGAATATTTTAATTCCAATTATTATTAATTAATTATAAATAAATTATATGGAAAAATTTAATTTTCAACCAAAAGCTAATAATATAGAAAATATAGATAATTTGGGAAAGATTCGGGATGGTTTTAGAAAACTTAATTTTATTCCTGGAGAATTAGTGGAAATATTTAATCAAAAATATGCTGGGAAAAATGAACCAATTGTTTTGCTTGATAAATTTGACAAAGAAAATGGAGTGGGAATACCATTACAAGGTGAAGATGGTAAAGCAATTTTTAAAGATTGTGCTGATTTCACAGACGGTGATAAAATATCAAATATGAGAACGTTGGTTGATAAATTTAAGACAAATATCGTTGATTATGTTTTAGAGCTTTCTAAGGAAAAAGAATTACTTGAAATGGCCTCCAAGAAACTTTCTCTTGATAATGCCATGAAGGATATCTCAGGAGAAACTTTGAAACAACTAGTGGAGAAAGAAATTGGAAAATAATACTATTATATAAATTATTAACTAGCAACTGACAGCTAGATACTAGAACCTAATTCACATGGCTACACTTTATACCCACCAAGGACAAAATGTTCGCAAGACTTGGATGCTCATGAGCGTCTTTTTGATCGTGGTTATCGGTCTTGGTTTTGTCTTTGCTCGAATATATGATAATCCAAATATATTATATATTTTTGTAATTTTTTCTATTGGGATGAATATTGTCAGTTATTGGTATTCAGATAAAATCGCTCTAAAAATGGCCGGGGCCAAACCAGCGACGCGTGAACAGTATTTTGATTTTTATAATATTGTTGAAAATTTGGCCATTACAGCAGGACTTCCAATGCCAAAAATTTTTGTCATTGAAGATCCATCTCCAAATGCTTTTGCCACTGGGCGCGATAAGAATCATTCGGTCATTGCTGTGACCACTGGTTTACTTTCAATCATGAGTAAAATAGAACTCGAAGGAGTCATTGCTCACGAGATGAGTCACATCGGTAATCGTGATATGCTTGTCTCAACTGTGGCCGTTGTTCTCGTTGGTTTTGTTTCGATCGTTTCTGATATGATGATTCGCATGACAATTTTTGGAGGGGGGAGAGATAGTGATAATAAAGCAAGTGGGATATTTATGATTGTTGGAATCATTTTAGCTATTTTAGCTCCAATTGCTGCGACCTTAATACAACTTGCAATTTCACGCAAGCGTGAATATCTTGCCGATGCTTCGGGTTCACTTCTTACTCGCTATCCCGAAGGCTTGGCTTCGGCTCTTGAGAAAATTAGTCAGTACGGGGTGCCAATGAAAAAACAATCCGGAGCTATTGCACATTTATATATTGCCAATCCAGAAGGTAGTGGAAGGTTTGCAAAAAAAATGAAAGGTTTATTCTCAACACACCCACCAGTCGAAGATCGAATTAAAAGACTACGTGGTAGCCTGTAATATTAGACGACATTTTATTTCAATTAGTAGTTGGTAAAAACATAAATATTTAGTATCATAGTCCCAGATGTTCTTTGGAAGAACGTGGATATTTATTATTAATTTCCATGTGTTCTCCGACTTCGGTCGGGGAATGGAGGGTTCGCATAGTGGTCTAGTGCGCAGTCCTGGAAAGACTGTATGGTTGAAAGATCATCGAGGGTTCGAATCCCTCACCCTCCGCAAAAAGAATAAGCCCGAAAGGGTTTTTCTTTTTGAGGAGGGTAGCACGACAACTGCTTGTCGTGCGTGAGGGGTTCGAAAGACTTTTCTGTGTTTTGTTTACAAAACCAGAAAAGTACCAGCGACCGTAAGGCGCGAATCCCTCACCCTCCGTAAGAAAAAGTCATTTTGGACCTTGACGCGAAGAAAGATGGAGGGTATTATTGGTGTATTAACAATTAATTTAAAAAAATATGAACTTAAGTAAAATTTTTGGAAAGGACTCATCGCCTAGGATAGAGCCTGACCAAACAAAAGAAGTCCTTCAAAATCAAGATAATATAAATAAAGATAAGATGATTGCTTTACCAAATAAAGAAGAAATGGAAAAACGTTTATCATCTTTTAACCTACCAGAAGAAATTAAGGAAGAGTTTTTGTATCATGCTGGTGAAGAATGTGATTCTACTGTATTTGCTCAAAATATATCAAGTATGTTGTTTTTTTCTATTAAAAAGTGGATAAAAAAGACAAAAGTAGGAGTAATGCAAGGGGATAGTTTACTTATAGATGACATGCGTTTTGAGGTAGCTCCAAAAGTCATCGATTCTATTATTGATGACAAGGAAATGGCAACAGAAATTAAAAAACTTTTTATGAGAGCTTCGATGGAACTTTAATGATTATTCAGAGTTATTAAAATATCACTAACTAATTAGGTAAAATACCTAGTAGGTTTTATTTAATATTTACTTTTCTTTTTATAGTGCTTATTGTGTCTATTTAGACCATGACCCACTTGCTTGGTTTCAGTATTCAAAAATATACTAGAATATCCTTGCAAGGTCTTAAGGTATTATTACTTAACTCACATAGCCCGCCTTCGTTTTATTTCTAATTTATAAAAGGTTAATTATTATAGCTATCTAAATTAAGAATTAAAGAGTATCATTAAGATAGGTATTAAACTCCAAGTGGTCGGTTTTTTAATGCATTTACAAATCTAATAAAAAATATTTATATGATTACAACAATTGCTGTAATATTACTCATTTTATGGCTTCTCGGTTTTATCGGCTTTCATGTGCTCGGTGGATTTATCCACATTCTTCTCGTCGTGGCGATTATTCTGATTTTAGTTCGAGTTATTCGTGGAGAAAAACCTTTAGGTTAATTTTAAAATACATCTAAAATTATTATTAAAATATAAATAATAATTAAAAAAGATAAAGTAATCACGCTTCCGAATAATTTTTCGGAGGCGTGTTTGCTTTCTTTAAAGAAAGTTGTAATGAAGGGGTAGCGAGTATTTAATTTATTAAACCAATTGTATGTATAAAGTTTTTGAACAAAATTATGACTACTGGAGCGGAAAGAATTTTTAATAGATTGATTCCTCTTTTTTATCAACCAATATAAAGTCGCTATGATTGTAATACCAATAAGTATTACACTTAGTCCACTAGACCATTTTTTAAATATAGCGATAATTAAAGTTCCAGAGAAATAACCAAGAAAAACATTTAAAGTGGCCCAACCAATAGCACTGACAATATTCCAAAATATAAATGGCTTCCATTTCATCTTAGACAAGCCAGCCACAAATGGAATAATGGCTCTAATCGGACCAAAGAAACGTCCCCAGAAAACACTCTTATTGCCATGTTGATAAAAGAAATCCTCCCCATGTCGAAGAAGAGAATAATTTGTTTCTTGTTTCTTTTTTATCCACTTCCCGCCGAAGCGTCCAAGTGAATAACTAAAAAAATCTCCAACTATTGCTCCGAGTGTGGAATAAAGGATTATGTCCCGAGTATTTAAAGTACCTTGATAAGCCAAAAAACCTCCAACAGAAATAAGACTCGCTCCGGGGATAAAAACCCCAACGAAAGGTGCTGACTCAACAAAGGCCAAGAAAAAGAAAAACCAGTTGCCAAGCCAAGCAAATTCTTTTAATAAACTCAATAATAAGGTGATATCGGGCATAATTATAATGATTGCGAACTTATAAACTATATCATTTAGCCTATAATTATACTATAAGTAAATTATCGTTGATAATAAGTTTTCCCCGTTTTTAGGAATGTTTTTCATGAATTTGTGATAATATATATATATGCAAAAAGCTCCAATACCTCAAAACGAAGAAGAAAGATTAATCGCCGTTCACAATCTAGCGATTTTAGACAGTGAACCAGAAGAAAGGTTTGATGATATTACGAAAGAAGTTAAAAATAAATTAAATGTTCCAATTTCAACTTTAACAATTGTTGATAAAGATCGAGAATGGTTTAAATCAAAACAAGGTTTAAGTAAAAGTGAAGGGAAGCGAGATATTTCTTTTTGTGGCCATGCTCTTTTGGCAATGGAAATTTTTATTGTTGAAGATACATTAAAAGATGATCGCTTCAAAGATAATCCAATGGTTGTGGGTGAGCCACATATTAGATTCTATGCAGGAATCAGTTTAAAAGATTATCAAACAAAACAGCCTGTTGGAGTTTTGTGTGTGAAAGATATAAAACCAAGAAAATTAACTCTTGAAGAAATAAATATATTAATGGAATTGGCTAGTAGGGCGGAAGTAGAATTAAATAAAAATAATTCTTAATTATATATGTGATTATATGCTATAATAAACGGATGCTGATTATAGTTTTTTTGTCGTTAGTGCCAGTTGTTATCTGGACTTTTATGGAGCCAATCAGCTCCCGTTTTTTAGATTTAAATACGACGACAACAAGTTTGGGTCAAATCCTGGGCCTTATTGGTATGGTTCTTTTTTCGGTTAATCTTATCTTAGCCGGCCGATTTAAATTCCTAGATAAATATTTTAAAGGCTTAGATAAGGTCTATATCCACCACTCGAAAATTGGGGCGTTAGCTTTTTCAATGATTTTATTTCATCCGCTTTTTTTAGTTGTAAAATATATAACTTTTTCACTCAAGCAAGCGGCGCTATTTTTTGTGCCATTTACTAATGCACCAATAACTTGGGGGATTTTAGCACTTCTATTAATGATTCTTCTTATTGGTTTTACTTTTTACATAAAGTTAAAATATAACATTTGGAAGTTTTCGCATAAATTTATGACAGTGGCTTTCTCCTTAGCTTTAATTCATACTCTTTTAATATCATCTGATGTTTCAAGAAATAATTTATTAAGATATTATATTTTGATTTTAGCAATTACTGGTCTAATTGTAAGCGTACGTCAGGCATTTTTAAGTAAAATCTCAATAAAAAAAATTAAATACAGGGTTAAAAATATTTTACAATTGAATAATGATATTATTGAGATTGAAATGGAGCCATTAAATGAAAAAATTATTTTTACTCCAGGCCAATTTTCTTTCTTTTCATTTTTAGATGGTGAGATTTCCGACGAGAGCCATCCTTTCTCGATTTCATCATCAGTTAAAGATAATAATTTAAAGATTACTATTAAAAATCTTGGAGATTACACAAGTCAGTTAAAAAATTTAAAAATTGGTACTGAGGTTTTAATTGACGGTCCATACGGAAATTTTTCTTATCGAAAAGTTGAGAATAAAAATCAAATTTGGATAGCCGGAGGCATAGGTATTACACCATTTTTTTGTATGGCCAATAGTCTAGAAAATGAATATAGGGTGGATTTATATTATTCAGTCAAAGAAGAAAAAGAAGCAGTTTACAGAAAAGATTTTGAAGAAATCTCACAAAAAAACCAAGATTTTAAATTTAACTTATGGAATGCAACCGAAAAAGGATACATAAATAGTGGTTTGATTTTAAATTTAAGTAAAGGATTAGACGGTAAAGATATTTTCCTTTGTGGGCCACCAGTTTTTATGGAAAGTTTGAAAGATCAGTTTTTATCACTTGGTGTCGACATTAAAAAAATTCATTACGAAAATTTTAGTTTTTAATATGAAAAAAATATCAACAATATCATTATTTATATTTGGGGTTGTGGTTACAGCGATTTTGACGGCGGGTTTAGTTTTTTATCAAAATAAAAAAGATAATCAAGTTGCCAATTCACAAGCGGGGATTTTGGCTCAAAATACAGTTGATCAATTAACTTCTTCTGGGCAAAGTTTAATCCTTGATATGGCCGAAATAAAAAAACACAACAAACAATCAGATTGTTGGTTTTTGATTAGTGGCAAAGTTTACAATATTACAAGTTATTTTGGCTCACACCCTGGAGGGAATAGTCCAATGGCTGCTACTTGCGGAGAGGATGCAACAGTGGCTTACATGACCCAAGATCCAAATGCCACAAATAGTGGAAGTCGTTCGGCTCATTCGTCCGAAGCTAAAAGCTTATTAACAGATTATTATCTTGGAGATTTTAATCAAACAATTGGTAAACAAAATACAAATATAGCAAACACTCCAGTCCCAACATCAGAAAATAATCAAAATATAAATTCGAAACCAAATAATACTAATCCTTTGCCTGTTGTGACCCCAGTCATTCCACCGGCTGGAAATTTGACCCTAAGTTTAGCTGAGATTTCTAAACATAATAAACAATCAGACTGTTGGTTTTTGATCAGTGGCAAAGTTTATAATATTACAAGTTATTTTGGTTCACACCCCGGTGGGAATGCTAAAATGCTTGCTACTTGTGGAGAAGATGCCACAGCCGAATATGCAACTCAAAATCCATCAGCGACGAGTAGTTCTGGTAGTTCGGCCCACTCAGCAAATGCAACTAGTATGTTAGCTAATTATTATATAGGGGATTTAAATCAAACTATCGGAGCCCAAAAAATTAGCGAAACAAATACTGTTGTTCCTTCACCTTCAAATGGAGAAGTCGAAGATGAAGACGAGGATGAAGATGATGATTAATTATGTCTAATCAAGGAAACATTTGGGAAAGGGAATATAGAAATCCGAAATTTGTTACGAAAAATGATGGACCACAAGCAGATACACAGCGTTTTTTGAAGTTTCTAAAAAAAGAACAAAAGTTTATTGTCGAAGATAAAAATATACTCGACCTTGGTTGTGGCACAGGCCGAAATGCCAATTATTTGGCCGAACAGGGAAATAAAGTAATTGGTATTGAAATTTCAAAGACTGCACTTAATTTAGCAAAAGAAAGAGCCAATCGATTAAATTTGGATGTTGATTATAGGTTTGGAGATATTGGAAAAGAATATGAAATAAAAGATGAGTCGATAGATTTGGTTTTAGATGTCACTAGTTCTAATTCACTCAACGAGATAGGGAGAGAAACATATTTAAAAGAAACACACAGAGTACTTAAAACAGGGGGTTATTTTTTTGTTCGAGCACTTTGTAAAGATGGCAATAAAAATGTTAAAAATTTATTAAAGGCTAGTCCCGGTCCGGAACATGATACTTATATTATGAAAGAAATTGGTTTAACTGAGAGGGCATTTTCTCGAGATGATTTTATTAAAATGTATAGCCAATATTTTAAAATCCTTAAACTGGAGAAAAAAACTGGTTATACAACTTTTAATAATCGCCTCTATAAACGCGACTATTGGATCGCTTATATGACTAAATAATTAGTGCTATAATGCAAATATGATAAATATTGGAGTTTTTGATTCAGGGGTTGGAGGCTTATGGATATTGAAACATCTACAAGCGAAATTGCCTGATTATAATTACATATTTTTTGCTGATCAGGGCCATGTGCCCTATGGTTTGCGGTCAATGGATGAGATACAGCTTTTTTCAAAAGTGATAACGAATTTTTTAATTAATAAAAATTGCAAAGTTATTGTTATCGCTTGTAATACCGCTTCGGCGGCATCACTTTTATATTTGCGCCAGAAATTTCCAGAGATACTTTTTGTTGGCATGGAGCCAGCAATTAAACCGGCCATAGAAATAACTCATACTGGGAAAATTGGAGTTCTGGCAACTCCGGCGACATTCCAGGGAGAACTTTATAGTTCTGTTGTTGAGAGATTTGCGAAGGATGTAGAAATATTTAAAGATACTTGTCCCGGATTAGTTGAGCAAATTGAAAATGGAAACACAGATACGACGGAGACAAAAAATATTTTAAATAAAGCTATTTTACCGATGTTGGAAAAGAATATTGATACAATTGTTTTGGGCTGCACTCATTACCCATTTGTAATTCCGAAAATTAAAGAAATAGTAGGTGAAGGTGTAAATGTTATTGATCCAACAAGTGCGATTGTTCGTCGAGTAACTCAAATATTAAATGAAAATAATTTATCTGGCGGAGAAAGTATCGAAAGTAAGATAGAAATTTTTACTTCAGGTGATGCAGATAAGATGAAACCCGTTTTATCAAAATTATTTACGGAAAATTTAGAGATAAAAAAGATTGATTGGAAAAATGATTTAGAATTAATATTTTAAAATAAATATAACTATGACTGAATTCGAAATTGCTTACGACAAATTAAATAAAGCACAATCTGATGCGGTAGACACTTTAGACGGCCCAGTCATGGTGGTGGCCGGCCCAGGGACAGGCAAGACTCAAATACTAGCACTTCGGATAGGTAATATTTTAAAAAAAACAGACACAAGTCCGGATGGTATTTTGTGTTTAACCTTTACAAATTCTGGTGTTTCGGCAATGAGAGAAAGACTCGATAAATATATTGGAGCCAGATCAAAAGATGTAATAGTTTCAACCTTTCATTCATTTGCTTATAATCTTATTGAAAAACATTATGAACTTTTAGATTTTGATAGAATGCCAGAGTTGCTTTCTGACGATCAAGCTGTATTTATTGTTGATGAAATATTAAATAATAATGATTGGAAATATATAAGCCCGAGGGGCAATCCGTCCATGTATTTTGGAGACTTAAAACAATTAATTTCAATACTTAAACGTGAGAGAATATCTGATTCAGATTTGCTTTCTTATGTTGAAGCAGATATAAAAAAACTAGAGGAAGATCCCGAGAGTATTTCAAGTCGGGGAGAGAGTAAGGGTAAACTTAAAAAAGAAATTGAAAAAAAGATTGATCAACTTTCTCGAACGAAAGAAGTGGTTTTGTTTTATCGTTTGTATGAGAAAAGTAAAAAAGAAATGTTTCTTATTGACTATGATGATGTTTTAGAACTTTCAGTTAAACTAGTCGAAGAATTTGAGAATGTTCGCGATGATATTAGGGAGAATTATTTATATATCCTTGTCGATGAGCACCAAGATTCAAGTGGAATACAAAATAATTTTTTGAAGGCTGTCTGGCGGGGAGTAGAAGCGCCAAATATTTTTGTGGTGGGGGATGATCGTCAGCTTATATATGCTTTCTCTGGAGCCTCACTTTCTTATTTTGAAGAATTTTCTCATATATTTGGCAAGGCTAAATTAATAGTTTTGACCGAGAACTATCGTTCAACCAGCCCAATCCTTTCTATCGCTGATGATTTACTGAAAAGTTCAATTACAAATGAGCATTTAAATAGTAATAGAAAGGGTGAAAATAAAATAATTCTCTCTGAATATAATTATCCTCGTGATGAGATTATTGGAGCAGGATTATATTTTAAACAAAAAATATCCGAAGGGGTAGACCCAAATGAATGCGCCCTCCTTGTTCCCAAGAATTATAATGCTCGGCAAGCCATAGAAATATTATCTGCTATGGATATACTAGTATCTTCTGGGAAAAATCTTTCGCTCTTTTCTGTCCCTGAAGGGGATTATTTACGGAGAGTTTTGGGAGTGGTAATTAATCCATCGAATACTATTTTATTGTCAAAAACATTGCTCGATAAAACAAGTGGTATACCTTATCTGGAAGCTCATAATTTTTTAAGGAAAACAAAAGCTGATAAATTAACAATTGAAGAATTAATTTCTTACGGCAAAGATAATAGTCTTTTTGATGGAGAAAATCCAATTTCTAAATGGGGTAGTCAATTAAAAAATTGGATAAATAACTTAGTTAATGAAAAACCTAGTTATGTTATAAGTACGATTGGGCATGACATATTAATTAAAAATTCAAAAGGACTAGACGATTTATTAAATAGGGTAGAAGTTGTTCGAAGTTTTATCCACCTTGCAATGATGTTTGAAGAAAAAAATAAAAAAGCAAACCTATTATCATTTTTAGAGTATTTAAATCGACTTGAGTCTTATGGTACACACATTGAACTAGCAAAATTTGGAAATGATAATGGTATAAAAGTTATGACCCTTCATAAATCAAAAGGTCTTGAATATGAATGCGTCTGGGTTGCTCATATGAATGAAGAAACCTTAATGTCAGAGAAAAGGGGAGGCTTTACATTGCCTGAAAAAATAAAAGAGCATATGAATAAACGCAATGTTGAAATGGCAAAAAGAGAATTATATGTTGCTATTACTCGGTCAAAAGAATTTTGTGTTTTATCATATTCGAGAGAAAATTATAATGGTAATACAATGGAACTGGTTTCTATTATCAAGGAGCTTAAAGATTTACATTTTATTAAAAAAACGGCCAAAGATACTGAGACAGAAATACTTGCACAAGGACCAGAGGTGTACATCAATAAGGTTGTTAAAAAAGATGAAAATATAATTTCTGATATAAATAAATTAGTTAGTGAAAATTATAAAGATATTAAAATTTCTGTCTCGATGTTAAATAATTTTTTTGAATGTTCACGCAAGTGGTATTTTAGGAATTTTTTAAGATTGCCTGAAGTAAAACAAGTATATCTGGCTCTTGGGACGGTTGTCCATTCTATGATTGAATATATTTTGAAATCAAAAGAATTACCAACAAAGGACGATCTCGAATTAAGAATTAATCAACAGTTTGAAAAAGAGGGTGTTGTAAATGAAAATGATTTGATAAAACTTTCTCGTGATGCATATCAAATTGTGAAAAATTGGATTGATAATTATTATCCACATTTACTTCCTGATTTTAAATCAGAACGTTCTATTTCTTTTGTAGATAAAAAGAATTTTCCGGATTTACTTATGTATGGAAAAATAGATTTAACGGAATATCTTCCGAGTGGGGAAATATATGTGACGGATTTTAAAACGGGCAGTTCAAAAACAACTGGAGTTATAGAAAAAATAGATGAGTCTGGCCGAATGTCGGATCTGATGCGTCAATTAGCCATGTATTCATATTTACTCTCTGGAGATAGTGGGGATGTAAAAGTCACAAATTCAAAATTATTATTTTTGGAAAGTGAGCCGAGCGATAAAAATGCTTTTTATCAAACAAGAATTACATCAGAACAAATAGATTTGCTAAAGCGTGACATAAAAGAATACGACGAATCATTATCAAATGGAACTTGGATTGAAAGGGAATGCCATTTTAAACCCTACGGTTCAAATTCTCGCGAATGTGAATATTGCCAAATGTGGCAAAATATACAGTAATAATATAATAATATTTATATTTTCTTTTTCTTTTAGATTTTTTATTAATTTAATTTTTATTATTAATTAATCATCTACTGATATCAACCATGGCTGATATGTAAATGTAGAATATTTAACATGGATAAAGATATTTATAGAAAAAGACGTTCCTACAAAGGTATAGAAATAGGGGCATTTGGGGTACCTATTTTAATAGAAAAAAAGAAAGATTTTAGTAAAAGAAATAATCGAAAAAGAGATTATTATAATAATACTTTTTCCTCGCCGTTTAAGAGTAATTCTCCTAAAAATCTTCTTGTTATGTATGATGTACCAAGTGAGAATAAAAAGGAGAGAGACTGGCTTCGTCGTCATTTAGTAAAATTTGGTTATATAATGATACAAAAAAGTGTTTGGGTTGGACCATCTCCGTTGCCAAAAGATTTTTTGGATTATTTAAACGAAATAAAATTAGGAGCTAATTTAAAAACATTTAAACTAGCTAATCCATACACTGACAATAAAAATGAACTACTCATGTAGTTTTGTTGTTTTTACATATCAGCCATGGCTGATATCAGTTTTTTAAATTTTGACTAAGTTTTTTTCAACTTCTAATCAAAAGTAATTCTTATAAAAATTTTATTGTTTTTATTACCCAAAAATTAATGGCAAAAGATATTGTTTTATTTTTATTTGAAAAAGGTGGGTTTTGTGGTATATTTTTAGATATAATATATGAAAGAAATTAGTATTCACAGTTTAAATGTTTCCTATGATGACTCTCATGAAAGAGTCAGAAATTTTGTGGAATATTTAAAATCGGGAGATCGAAAAGAAGAATTGAGAGCCTATTATACGCAAGCCAAGAATTCGGCCAATCAAAAAATACATCTGAATGATAGATATGATAATGAATATACTTTAGAATATAAGGGCGATAGTCATTGCTATTTAAGATTAAGAGAAATTTAATTATGGAAGATAAAAAACAAGGAAGCTTGCATCCACTTTCAATCATTATGAATGAGGCGGTTTCGATATTTAAGGATTTAGGTTTTTCGGTTGAAATTGGCCCTGAAATGGAAGATGATTGGCATAATTTTGAGGCACTGAATTTTCCAGATGATCATCCAGCTCGAGATATGCAGGATACTTTTTTTGTAAAAAATTTATCGGCCGATTCGGCTTCAATGGTTTTACGAACTCACACTTCAAATACACAAGTAAGATTTATGGAAAATCTAGTTAAAAGCGGCGGTTTGCCTCCATTTGCCATTGTTTCGCCGGGTAAAGTTTTCCGTAATGAATCAACTGACTCGGGACATGAAATGCAATTTTATCAAATTGAATGTTTAATGATTGGCGAGAATATAACTGTAGCTCACATGAAAGGAGTATTGTATGAATTTTTTAAAAGATTTTTTGATGGAGATAATGTTGATATTCGACTTCGCCCGTCATTTTTTCCATTCGTCGAACCGGGTTTTGAAATTGATTTGAAAAAAGGGGAGAAATGGTTTGAACTTTTAGGGGCTGGGATGGTTCATCCGAAAGTACTCGAGAATTGTGGGATTGATTCGACTATTTATCAAGGTTTTGCTTTTGGTGTCGGACTCGACAGACTGATGATGATGAAATACAAAGTGCCAGATATTAGGATGCTTTATCAGGGAGATTTACGTTTGAATCAATTCTAGAAACATTATTAATTTTATATATATACTTTATAACTTTTAACTTTATAACTTTATAACCAATATGCTCATTTCTTACAATTGGCTAAAATCATATATTCCTGATATTCCAAATGTTGACGAAGTCACAGAGCTTTTGACATTTAAGCTTTGTGAAATTGAAGATGTTGAAACACTCCCACCCCTCAGTCCTTCGGACAGCTCCCCTCAGGCAGGGGAGCAGTATCAAGATACTGTTTTTGATTTGAAAATTTTACCAGATCGAGCTCACGATTTACTCTCACATCAAGGAGTGGC
>CAYRQO010000004.1:0-8346 GCA_964426515.1 uncultured Candidatus Saccharibacteria bacterium
TAACTACAAGCTGTGCACTACATTGTGTGCTTGAAGTATTTTGAAAGTTGGCGGCTGGACAATCCAAAGTTGAAAAATGTTCAGGAATACTCGATATTGTATTGGTACCATCCCAGTATACTTTTACGATATATGTGTATGTAGTTCCTGGTAATAGGTCAAATATTGGCAATCCAATTTTATATCCTACTTCAAGAGAAGAATACATGACTTCATTTTCATGATAGTCATTCTGGCCGTACATGATTTTACAATCATATAAAGTTGACTCCTCACCAAGAGCAGTAACGTTTATGATTGCGTCGGAAACTCCGAAGCTTTCCACACATGTCTCAAGTGAGTAAATTTGTGCGTTTACTCTTGTGGTAAAAAATAATACCACGATAATCATCAATAAGAAGGTTTTTGTTTTCATAATTGGTTAGGGTTTAAATTGTGAATTTATCTGTTAAAATTAATTTTCAATTTTTACTGAACCAAAATGAAATTTTTTGGAAACAGTATTTTATATACCTAAAATAGATATTTAAAATACTGTTTCCAACGAAAAAGACAAAATTATAAAAGAACTACTTATCATTGCATAGTAGCACATTTATACGATATAGTCAATGGATTGACAACTATTCCCTATTTCAAGATAATGTTTATTTTAGATATATCACTAGGGATATATTTTTGCCATGGGGGAAATATTTTAACTAATGCCGATGATATTCCCGGATCTTGGCGAAAAACAGCTAAGACATTATCCTTATGAACACCAACCAATTTTGATTTTAATATTTCAGTATCGGGAACCCAAAGAGCATCAATATCCCCTGTCAGAGAAAATGAAACGGCATTTAAGTCTTTGGTAATTAATTGATTTTCATTTGTAAAATTGAAAACAAGTTTATCTAAATTTAAAATTTTAATTTCATCCATCTCCTCTTTTTTAATTTCTGAAAGTGAAACTTTAATTATGTTATTTACTAAACTCTGTTCTTTTAAAAGAAGAACAGCCAATGTTCCATCTATTTCGATTTCGGCTTCGGGATTTTTAGACATAGCATTATCTTTTATCTCATATGAAAAATTAGTAGCGCTGGGGTATAAAATATATCCGGGCGGAACCATAGCTTTAACTTTCCCGAGTAAATCATTTTTAAAAGATGACTCAGCAAAAGTCTTAATATTTATTTTATCATCTTCGGTTAAAGTATAGACCATGCCTGTCATTCCACCTTCAAGTGGTGTTTTTAACTTAGCATATATTTTATTATATTTAGTTGTATTTTTAAAAGAAGTTATATGAAAATCTTCGGGTGAACCATTATATGTTTCCCCTGGCAAAAATGCACTTATGTTGGCAACCATTTGGCCTGGAATTATTTTTTTATTGGCATCTAGTTTGTACCCTGGTATCGTTATGACTTCATTTGTTCTATATGTTTTACCACCACTATCAGCCAAAAATGTTCCAACTAATAATTTCTGCGGAGTTGTTGCAAATTCATTGTAAAATGTAACCACTCCTGTTGACTTAATTGAGACACTCTCAGGTTCAGTTAGTGTAAAATTTTTCTTTTTTTGATCTGTCACAATCATAATTTCAAAATCAACAGAGTTAATATCTTGATCTAAAGACGATGTAAAAGTTTTTTTATTATACGAAATAAGTTGATGTTTAGAAGTTATTTCGATATTAGCTTTCTGAAGAAAATTTCCACCCCAATAAATAATACCGAGAATAAAAAGAAAAACAAAAATCCTAAGAGTTGATTTATGAATTATTGTCTTTTTCCCTTGTATTTGTGGAGTCCTTTGAAGCCGTGGTTCTTTGGCAGACTGGTTTTTAAAATACTCATTTACTTTAGATTCCTTGATCTCACCTTGATAATTATTAAAATACTTAACTTCCATGTTTTGCGCAACAAAAGGCTCTTTTTCGATAGAAATTGTTTTATTTACTTTATTCACCTTTATATCTTCCAAGATTTTTTTTATCATTTTTATTTACCCATTTTTCTCATAATCGCTATTGCCTCTATCATCAAAAAAGGATCACAGGCTCCATCTTTAATATCACACATATTCAAAAAATCTGGGCCATCTAAAGTAACTACTGTCGGCTTGTGACCAGAAGCAGTCGATTGAATATATTCTTCACTTCGAAGTACATCAGCAAACCAATTTTTTATATCACTATCTGCTGTCAAAAATATTGTACTTGGCAAGATAAGAGTTCTCGGTAATATACTAATACACTGTCGAAAAGCTTCACTCCAAGAATTTTGAATTGATTGGAAAAGTGGAGTAACTTTATCTTTATATTCAGAAGATAAATTATTATCTGAATAAAGTTTAAATAATTCTTTTGCATCTCTTAATTCTATTTCCATTTTGGTACACATATATTTGAAAAAAGTTTTTTTGCCAAATGGAAAAGAAAGTACCGCCTTTAAAACTCCTTTCGTTACAATTCCTACATCCGTTATTTCTCCTCTAACATCAAGCAATAAATACGAATCTTCATTTATATATTTATCCCGAACCGCTAGATACGACATCAAAGTAAAAGAAGAAAAGCCAACTTTCGTATGATGAAAAGTTTTCGATAATGTTTGTCTAATTTTATCTAAACATAATTGTGGAGCCAGAGAAATGATCATATTCATTTCAAGAGATCGGCATTTTTTCCCTATCGGTTCTTCAATAGTATAACCGTTAAGAACCACAGACATCGTATGCTGTTCTATCATTTCAGACGAGCTATCTTTCGTATTATATTTATTTTTATAAACTTCTTTTAAATTCAATATTTCCTTTTCAATTAATTCACTTCCTAGTCGTTTAGTAAAAGTAAAAGAGTTATTGTTTGAATATTTTATAGCTCGAGTCTCAGATAAATACCAAGGTGAAGCTAAAACACATTGAATCTCATCCGGGGCTCCAATTTTTTTATCATACAAAGAGTTTGCAGATTCATGAAGAGTTGAAACCATGTCAGCAATAAATGAATTAAAATTAAATTCACCCTTAAATTTAATTTCATTACTAATTGATTTTAAAATTACGGGAATTCCTTTTCCCTCAAGTGGAATTTTAACCATCGCTCCGCTAACACTGCCTGAGCCAATATCAAAAACAGCAATTAGTTTTTCTTTTTTATCTCCAAATAAAAATCCCATAGTATATATAGTATACTACAGGATTAATAAAAAAGCTTTTCTACTTGTGGAAAATTAGGAAAGAGTTGCTTTAATTCGTCTAATGCCTGACGCCACAGCTTCTTCTTTTAAAATTTTAAAATTCCCAAGCTCACCAGTTTTCTCAACATGTGGTCCACCACAAAATTCTTTAGACAAGAAATTTCCATTTTCATCTAGAACAAAATATACTGAAACGATTTCCGGATATTTAGCCCCAAATTCCATTTCTGCCCCTATTTTCTCAGCCTCTGATATTGGCATTTCTCGTCGAACAACATTTAGATTTCTATTAATTTTATCATTAACCCAATTCTCAACTTCGTTTTTCTCTATATCAGTTAATTTATGATCACAAAGAAAATCAATTCTTAAACGCTCTTCGGTTATATTACTTCCCCTTTGTTTAATATCGTGTCCAACAATTGCTTTTAAACTAGCCAAAAGTAAATGATGCGCAGTATGAAGTCTAATTGTTTTTTCACTATGATTAGCCAAACCACCCTTAAACATTCCAACTGAAGCCGTTCGAGATTGATTTTGATGAATTCTTAATTTTTTATTAAAATCTTCTATGTCCACAACTCTGCCAATTTCTTTAGCCATTTCCACAGTTAATTCAATCGGGAAACCAAAAGAGGTAAACAAAATAAAAGGATCAACTCCATTTTTAAATTCTTTGATTCCATTCTCTAAGGTATGTCTAAATTTAATTTCCTCATTATTTATTTCATTTTTAATTTCTTCTATTTTTAATTCTAAATCATTGTAAAAAGTTTTGTATTTATTTATGACCGTTTCGGCAATTATCTTCAGAGAATTATGTTCAAATCCTAATTTATCAGAAATTCTAACCGCTCGACGAATCAAACGACGAAGAACATATCCTCGATCTGTATTTGAAGGTATGACTCCATCGTTTATCATGAAAACACTAGCTCTCATGTGATCGGCGATGATTCTCATTTCTTTTCTTGTATCAACCCAACATCGATTACCCTCTTTAATATATTCCCCATCTCTTTTTTGTCCGTAAGAAAGGCCCGATAATTCTTCGATTTTTTTTATAATATCTTCAAACAAATCTGTGTCATAAGCTGTTTGTTTATTTTGCATAATAGCAGTCATGCGTTCAACTCCAGCCCCCGTATCAACATTTCTTTGTTTTAATTTACCAATTATTTCTCCATCTTTCTTTTCATATTCCATGAAAACATCATTCCAGATTTCAATTAAATCTTCGGTTCGAACGGCATTTATAAATTCTATTTTTGTTAAATTGCCAACTTTCTCTTTCGTCATATCATAAAACATTTCACTGCATGGTCCACAAGGCCCATTTTCACCTGGACTCCACCAATTATCATCAGCTCCCAAAAAATATATTCTATCTTCTGGAATGCCTAAACTTTTCCAAATTTCAAATGACTCAATATCGCGAGGTGAATTTTTATCACCCTCAAAACAAGTCACATAAAGTAGTGAAGCATCAAGTCCCAACCCTTCTTCTTTACTAGTTAGAAATTCATAACTCCAAGTTATGGCTTCTTTTTTAAAATAATCTCCAAGTGACCAATTCCCCATCATTTCAAAAAATGAAAAATGTCTATTATCCCCAATACTATCCAAGTCTCCAGTTCGAACACATTTCTGAATATTAACAATTCTTTTTCCCATTGTATGTTCTTGGCCCAAAAGATAAGGAACAAGCGGTTGCATGCCAGCCGTGTTAAAAAGGACCGATGGATCATTATCGGGTAAAAGTGAAGCAGAATGGATTATCTTGTGCTGACGTGCTTCAAAAAATTTTAAAAACCGATGTCTTATTTCACTTGAGTGCATCTATACAATATACAACAAAAAGCTTAATTTAAAAAGCCCCTTCATCTCCACTTGTCGGACTATGAGGATTTTTAATTATTATCAATAATATTATTTTCTTTGAAATATTTTGATTTTTTAAGCTGTTCTTCAACAAACCATAAAACAATAAAAATAAATAAAGTTAAAAAAGTGGCGATAATAGCAATATCATATAATTTAAAACCAGCAGCCATCCCAATACCAGCTGAAACCCAAAGCGATGTAGCGGTGGTCAAACCAACTAATTTTGAATCTTTAGTAAAAATTAAACCAGCACCAATAAATCCAACTCCAACGACAATTTGAGAAATAATCATCAAAGGATTCAATCCAGAAAAATTCGTATAGTATTCAACCATTTGATTTGAAATAATCACAAATAATGCCGAGCCCATCGAAACAAGGGCGTAAGTTCGCATTCCAGCCGTCTTATGAGCCCAAACTCGCTCTGTTCCAATAATCATTCCCAAAACCAAAGCCACAAACAAACGAATAATAATATCAACAGTCACTTGATCAAATATATTTTCCATATTTAATATTATATCAAATTTTTAGCTTTTTCTATAATGCCCTGTGGATTGATTACCTTATAACCATTTTTATTTATTATCACTGAACTTTTTACTATATTTTCGAATTCTTTTTCTGTTAATTTCGGATTTACCTGCAAAGCCATAGCTAATATTCCCGCAAAATATGGAATTGACCAACTCAATCCGCCTTCTTTATCATATTCATACTTACGAACACCTGTCCACGACGAAGCTCTGGTGCGATAATCTGATGGCACAATTATAAAATTTTTCTTAATTTCATCGAAATCCTTATTTTTCATAATCCAATCAGGAAATCTATAGCTATCAACATTGTCTTTATTTTGTTCTGCCCCGCCACACATATATCCAAAATGCTCTTGTGTATATTTAGACGAATCTAAAAGAGTTACTCCCCTTTGACGAACTTCATTTTTTATTTCTTCCCATTCTTTGATTTTAATACTTTCTTTTATCCCAGCAGATAAACTAATAATTTTTATTTTTAATTCTTCAACAACTGAATTATTGTATTCAATAATATCTTTTAAGGATTGAACATGTTCTGGAATATTCTCAGGTATTCCTCCACCTGGAATATTAAAATAATGAATTAGTGACCCTGGCGCGACCCCTAAACTTTTACCCGATAAAATACTAACAACACTAGGTCCATGCATAGAAATCTCTTCTTTATCAGAATCTCCGTAAACTCTAAAATCACAAATCGAATTTTTGTATTCACTGTGTTCTCTATCTAGATTTTGATCTATAATGGCAACATGAATACCATTGCCATTTATACCATCTTTATGTAAATTAAAAATACCCAATCCAGGATTTTTCCCTTCTTCTATTCTCTCATTCTCTGATTTATTCTTTTCTAAATTGAATTTTTCCATTTTAAAATTCTCGTATTTTCATATATCTAAAAATTCTTATAAAGCCAAACTTTCAATCGAAATTTAATAGTTTTCCAGACAATTGGGGCGATGTATTTTAATGTTTCTAATTTAATTTTAATTTTTTTCATTCTAAATAAATTCTGCCTGATAACATTTCTCACAGTAAACTATTTCCGACCGATCAGGAGAAATAGCAGTTTCAAATTCGTTTTGACAAGGATCTTTTCCATGAGAATGCTCAACAGTATTTTGATATTCTATATTTTGAGAATCTAATCCATTGCACATACATTTTCTGTGCCAAAGTTTGAGCGGATTTTTTTTCTTTATTCGTTCATAATAACGACAACTGTAACATAACCTTGGTATAGCTATATTCATTTGTCTATAAAATTGTAATTCGTTTTTCAAAATACGAAACACTTTTGTGCAATGCTGATTACAATCATTATTTATGTGATCACATGATATCACTTCTTCTAAAATTGAATCAGGTACATCATTAATATGATCAGGAAGGTTTTTTGCTTCTTTGGTTTTTTTATATTCTTTATCTTTTTCTTCATACCATCGATAACCTTGTTCTAAAGCTTCATTTTTAGAAATCGGAAAGTATTTATGAGCCCAGGTTTCATTATAAGCCCATAAAGATAATTCTACGGGAAAATATTCTCCATATTTATAAACTTTCCCATTTTTATCAATATAAGGCATATCGTTCATATGTTCTTTTATTTTCGGAATTAATTCTTCATATTCTTCTTTTGTATATTGCTTATTTAAAATACAATATTTTTTGTTTTTTAACATAGTGCAACCAAATAAGAAAGATGAACTAAAAACTCTAATAGAATATTGTATATCAATAGATTCATTGGGCGCTCGCCCAAAAAAACATCGACTTGATTGAACCCCTCCGTTATTTTCATAAAAAAGCTCAGAATGATCTCCTCCAAAAACCACATCATAACTATCTTTTAATGACAATCCACCCATCGCTATATATTTACAATTTTCAACACCCATAAGTGTTTCGAAGCATACTCGACTATTTTTTGTTTCCTGAACATTATCACCAGTGACATTTACTGATTTTTTTATAATCGCAAATTTTCGCGGAGTTTTATAATATAATTCCCAAAATAATTTTTCTGCTTGTTTTCTTTTATCATAACTACCTAAATCCCATTTTTTTATTTCATTTTGATATTCTTCTTTTGAATATTTTTTATTAAAAATATGATATTTCTGATTTCTTAAATTAACACAGCCAAAACAATTAGAACACCCAACACAATTAAAAAGAAAAGAACAGTCAAAACATTCATCAGAAAAATAAACGAATTTTGTATTATAAATACCATTTGAATTTACTGTTTCGTATGCATGATCAGAGTTAACAATGACATCTGAATCTATAGAATCACGAGAAAAACCTGGTGATTGACAATTATAGCAGTTGATAGATTCAAAACCATCAAAAGTTAACGTGCAATTCTTACAACGAATATTTCCATTTGAAAAATCACAATTTGTCGAGTTTTTTCCACCAGTTGCCTCTCGTGGAGTTTCTTTTTGTAATTCCAAATATTGCATAAAAAATGGTTTTGTAAAATCATAATCCCTCCCATAATCAAGTGCATCCCAATCGTCACCCCACCAACAAGAAGTGCAATATACAACCACCGAAATATCTCGTGAATAAATACTTATTGTTTCTTTATTACATTTATCACACTTATCTTTATAAAGTGGTCTGTCTTCACGAGATGCCAAACGTCTAATCAACCTACACTCTGGACACCAAGTCGGTGGTGGAACTTTTATCTTTTCGTAAAATGAAAAATCATC
>CAYRQO010000004.1:8446-16739 GCA_964426515.1 uncultured Candidatus Saccharibacteria bacterium
TTAATTATTCCACAACACCTCCACCTAAGCAAATGTCATCATCATAAATAACGATTGATTGGCCTTTATCAACTAAAACATCTTTTTCGAAAACAACCTCTACATTTTTGGAAGACATTCCAAAAATTCGACAATTTAATAATTCGCCATGATAACGAATTTGGGCATGATAAATCTTGTCTTTTTCAGGAATACCTAAAATCCAATTTGTATTACCACATAGGACCGTCCTATGTGGTAATTTATTCTGCCACCGGTCGGACTGGTGGCTCACAGTAATTGTATTTTTTTCTATATCTTTGGCTACAACATAATGAGGCATATCATTTTTTGAGTGTTTAAATAAATTAAATCCATGTCTTTCGCCAAGAGTAAAAAAGACCGATCCTTCGTGACTGCCAATTACTTCGCCATCGGTATTAATAACATCGCCTTTTTGAGATGGAATATAATGTTTCAAAAAATCTTTCATATCAAGTGGCCCTAAGAAACATACTCCTTGGCTATCTTTTTTTGTGGCATTAGGAATTTTATATTTGGAAGCCAGTTTACGAACTTCTGTTTTATTAAGATGTCCAATTGGAAAAAGAACATGGGCTAAATCATCCTGATTTAAAGTCCATAAAAAGTACACCTGATCTTTAGATTGATCTATCCCCTTATGAAGTTTGCAAGGTCCTCGAAAAGCGACGGGTGTGGGCGTGCGCCGAGCGGAGTGAGGTAGGGATAAGGAGCTTTGAGAGGATTCTTGTAAACGAAATACGCGAGCATAATGCCCCGTGGCAATAAAATCAGCCCCTCGCTCTTTTGCAAATTTCCAGAAAACACCAAATTTCACTTCCCGATTGCACATAACATCAGGATTAGGAGTATTACCTTTTTTATATTCTTCAATCATATAATCGGCCACACCTTTTTTATATTCCTCAATCGCATCACATTCTAAAAATGGAATATTCAAATGGGCACAAACTCGCATGGCATCACGTCTCTCATCACGCCAAGTACAATCTATAAAATCTGGCGTCCAAGTACGAATAAAGACCCCAACGACATTATGGCCTTGGTCTTTGAGTAAAGCTGCCGAGACAGCCGAGTCTACCCCGCCCGAGACACCAACAAAAACTGTTTTATTATTATTCATATTTTATTAAAATTTTATAAAGTCCTATGAGCAATGGTCTGGCACCACCTTTCCTCGTCCAGCTTGCGAAGAGGAGCTTTATAAAATTTTAATATTACTAACTCCTGGTCCATCTTGCAAATATACCACAAGGAAGCAATCTGTCACCATCGGTTTGTTCTATAACCAATTCTCCAATTTCAATTTTCCCTTTATAATCTTTCATCATATCTTTTAGATTGTTTTCATAAGCAATTGCGGAATATCCGGCAGTATAACCATTAATAATAACAAAGTCAGGATCATCGGAAAGAATCTCTCGACAAAGCTTCATTAATTCGAGAAAATGCTCTTCTATTTTCCATAATTCATCTTTCGGTCCATGACCAAAAGATGGTGGGTCCATAATAATAGCATCATATTTTCTTCCTCTTTTGATTTCTCTTTTTAAAAAAACTAAAACATCATCAACTATCCATCTAATCGGCGCATCTTCTAAGCCTGATAATTTCGCATTAATTCGCGCCCATTCGACAGCCGTCTTTGAACCATCAACATGGCAAACTTCCGCTCCAGCTCTCGCTGCTGCTAATGTTGCTCCTCCTGTATAACCAAATAAATTTAAAACAGAAATCGGTTTGCTCCTTTTCGTAATTAACTTTTCCATCCACTGCCAGTTTGGCAGTTGCTCAGGGAAAAGACCAGTGTGTTTAAATGATGTTGGCCTGATTGAAAAATTTAAATTACCAAATTTTATATTCCAATTTTTAGGTGTTCCTTCTTTTATTATCCATCCCGCCTTGGCGCGAGACAGGTTTGTTTTAATCCCTGTTCGAACAAATTTTAATGAGGCTCTATCCCAAGCATCAAGGTTTTTTAACTTCATCCATAAAGCTTCTGGATCTGGCCGGCGTAAAATATATGGACCATATCTTTCCAATTTTTCACCTTGGCCTGAATCAATTAATTCATATTCTTCTTGTTTATTTGTTTTTAAAATCATATACTTGTCTCGCCGTAAATTTAGGCGGATTATTTAAGATATTTACTAATATTACGTTTATGCTCTTCAAAATTTATTGCATAATGTACATTACCATTTTTATCATGAAGATAGTATAGGTATGAAGAACTTACGGGATTGATAGCCGATTCTATAGATAAAAGCCCTGGGTTATTTAAAGGAGTGATGGGTAAGCCTTTATTTTGATAAGTTGTTTTATCAACATCAACCTGCAGTGGCATGCCTAAATTTATTCTCTTCCACAAAATACCAGCAATCACCTCTATATCATCTTTACCATTTGCTTCACCTTCTAAAATCGAAGCCATTATTATTATTTCCGATAAACTTTTATCACTTATATCTATTTCAAGATTTTTAATTCTCTGATTAAAATTATTTGATAATTTACTGACAATTTCATCGGTCGTATCTCGCGGAAAGAAAAAATAAGTATCAGGAAATAAATAACCTTGTTTGTTTTCTGTTTGAGCTAAAAATAAATCTCGCCTAAAACCAGCCAATTTATTGGCGAGTAGATCAGCTATCTCAATATTATTTAAACCTTCTCTGATTGTAATTTTAATAGGTTCTATTTTGTGATTGCCTCTGCCTAATTGCCAAGCTACCATCCAAACTGGTGATTTCTTTTCAATTAAATAATCTCCGGAAATTATTCCACTACTTTTCCCCAATAATTTAATAAAAACTTTCAAAGTAAAATCCGATCGGATAGCTCTTTCATCTTTTAATTTTTGCAAAACAGAACTTACTGGTTGATCAGAAGCCACGTGAATAATTACATCCTTACTACCAAAAGGAGCAGACAAAAAATAATAAGAAAATAAAATAAGAAAACCAATAATTAAAAAAATATTTAGTATCCATTTTTTGAGCCTCTTATTTTTTTGCTCAAATTTAAAATTATCAGTATCCATAAACTATATAGGCAAATTGGAAGGTGGTTTGGCAATCTTTGATTCGATACGCTTGAAGCTTGGAGTTTCGGAAACCATACCAGGGAAATGATAAATGGAAGCTAATTCTTCAGATGACAAAACGAAAATTTGTGGTTTACCTGATGGAAAAAACATTGAAAAAATTGCCGGGTATTTAAAAGCATATTGAATTGGCGGATGGAAAAAAGTTCGCATACGATAGAAATTTAGCATACGTCTTTTAATAGAAGTTAAAGCCAATCCAGTTGGATCAGACCATGGGGCATCGAACTGTGTAGCACTTATTCGATTTAATTCATTCGAGTATGGTTGAGCAAATTGTCGCCATATTAAACGGGAATTACGTCTTAAATTATTAAATTGCTCATCGGTCGTCAATCTTTTATCAGAAAGTGTCACAACTCGAATTCCTGTATCAAAATGAATTTGCTGAATAATTGTGACCATTTGTTTAATAATTGGATCAAGAAAGCCTGGAGCTCGGACTTCAAAAGTATCTATGCCACCCTGTCCAGCACCTTTACCATATTTCGTATACATTTTAAGCATCTCTTTCATGTGTTCCTCAGCGTGTTCAACAAAACCTAAATGTTTGCCGGTATGACTATGATATTTTTTTATACTTTGACGAACAACAATTTGAATCCAAACTTGTTGACCCTTAGATATTGAACCTAAAAATTCAATAATTGGTGTAATTGGATCAATTTTAAACTCTTCTTTCGTCCCCGATTTCATTTCTTCAATTTGTCGATAAGTTTTAATCGGCTGAGCATCATCTTTCATTTTAGTAAATTCACAACCCCACATATTCCAATCTCCATCTTTTTTATATTGGGGAATATTCCAGACATAATCTTCGGCTTCGATAACTTTAGCTTGAGGATATTGGGCATAAATTTGAGTTTCAACTAAATCTCTAATTCGACTTGGAGTTCGAATATAAAAATGAACTCGGCCATCAATTGAAACAATTTCAAGTGAAAACCAAAGCCAAGGGGCACCGATCATAAATTCTTCCCAAAAACCTTTAATACTTTTATGATAAAGCGCATTGGAAAAAATTAATTCCATCGCCGCCGGAGTCTTAATAACATCTCTAGGAACTTGAATCTCAAGTAAGACCCATTTGATATTCATAATAAAACGCTCCTGACGATAATGATGCCATAAATGAAAAGCCACATAGGCAAGTGGTAGAGGCATCAAATAACCAATAGCTACAAGTAGCATTTGGATTAAATTAAAATTGTGCGAAGCAAAAAAATCTTGAATCATAAATTATTAATTTACAAAAAATCCAATCAAAACTGCAATGACAATTACTCCGGCCACAACTAATAAAATATCTACAATTATACCATTCTTCATATTCTGATTATATCAATAAACACTATGTATAAGCAAATAAAAATCCCCCACATTAATGCAGAGGATTTAAAATAATATTTTTTTATTATTTATTCACAAAATTTTTCAAAAATATTACTTACAACCGTATCTTTACCCTGAAAAAGATTATTCAGTTCAGTAATATGACAAAGATCAGAACTCGAATCTTTATACATTTCATAAAGAGCCATCCTAAATATACTCTTTTGTTCAATACTTAATCTTAACTTCCCGTCAACCACATCTCTTTCTTGAACAGTTATAGTTCTATGATATAAACCAAAATTACGACAATTTAGAGTAATAACTAAGGTTTTACCATTAAATTGAAAATATGGAATATCATACCCAGGTTCGTTTTTATCTTTAGCTAGAGAAGTAGAATATTCCCAAACTCCCGACGAATCATGTACCTTAAAACCAACATTACTATTACCACTAAAAGGAGTAACACTTTCTCCTGATATTTGATCCGGTAAAAAACAAATATTAGTTTTAACCTCAGGAATAAAGTTATCTGTTTGTTTTGATACAGTCATGGCGTAAGATTTTCCACTGAGAAATTCATTTAAAAAATTTACAATTTCGTCAGTATTTTTAGTTGTCATTCTACCTGACCAAGGATCTTCTGTGTTTTTCATGATATTTGTTTTTAGGTTTATACTATTTTATTTCTTTCACATTAATCCTAATCACTCATATTGTCAAATAAAAATCCCCCAGAAGGGGAATTCTTTAGGCTATTGTATACTCACCTGTTTTATTCTTTTTAAAATATTTTGAATTTTGCAAATTAACTAAGATGGTGTTTTTCTTTAAGTATCTTTCTTTCATGACTTGGTCGATTATATCTTCTTTTGTCATTGGGCCATTTTTCTTGATTAATTCTTTAATGACTTCTCGAACGACACCAGTTTTATATCCCCATTCAGACAGAGCATAAATCCCCCGGCCAACTAAAACAAAACGTGAATCTTTAATTAATTCGTTATGACAAGTTGCAACGTGACATTTTTTATCAAAAGTATTGGCTACTGCTTTTGCTACTTCTCGGAAATGCATAGGACTGCCATGCTTTCGCATCATTAAGAAAGCAAAATCTTTTACTCCACGAGTTTTGATAGATGATGAAGTAGATTTACCCCATTCACCAAGTGGATTCTTGCTAATTTTTTTTGAAATTGAAAGCCAACGCTTAGCAATCTCTTCATTTTTGTATTGTTCAGCTAATTCTTTAACTTCTTCTAAAAATTTTGAAATCAATTCTCCTTCAGAAATTAATTCATCATCAGTTAAATTTTCAAAAAGATTTTTAAGTGATTTGTGAATTTGATCAGCTATTTCATCATCAACACTCCAACGAGCTTTAAAGTGTTCATCTTCTTTGTGTTTAGTAAAATCATTACCAAGAGTTAAATATAAATGAATATGATTTTGAGTCAATTTATCTTTAGATAGATGAATAAGAAAATCTTGTTCTGAAACTATTGCTCCAAGTGAATGCATCAATTTCTTTAATTCTTCGAAAACATCTTTTTCATTTTTAAAAGATTCTGATTTTCGGATAAGAGTTAGAGCAGAATTTTCGATTTGACGAACACGCTCACGGGTGATTCCGTATTTTTGTCCTATTGCTTCTAATGTTTTTCTTTCAGCATCAGAAGTTAAACCGAAGCGATTAATTATCACTTCATGAGCTCGAGCTGGTAAGCCTGAGAGCATATGTTTTGTAACTTGTTTGGGTTTAAATGTAACTGTTGTAGCCATTTTGAATTAAAATTTAATTTATTAATTATTTGTCTCTCAATACAATATCATTGTAATCGAATAAAGTCAACTTTTTTATATCATATTTTAGCCAAATTGCAAATAGTCTTATTTTTTAAGGCTCGTTTTAGCTTTTGAACGGTCCATTTCAGTTAGTAACTTCTTGCGCAAACGAACACTTTTAGGAGTTATTTCCAAATATTCATCTTCGGCCATGATTTCAAGACCTCTTTCAATTGACAATTTAAATGATGGTTTGACATTGACGGCTTCATCTGTCCCACTTGAACGCATATTTGAAAGTTGTTTTCCTTTCGTTGGATTGACAGCCATTTCATCACCCTTGGTCACATTACCAATGACCATACCTTCATAAACTTCATCACCATGTTCAACATATAAAATTCCGCGCTCTTGTAAAGTCCAAAGTGAAAATGCCACGACTTTACCCGAGACCATTGAAGTCATTGAACCAACATCACGTTTTTTAATTTCTCCAGCATAATTTTTAAAACCAATAAAACGAGAAGCCAGTATTCCTTCACCTTTTGTATCAACGACAAATTGTCCACGGTAACCAAGAAGTCCGCGAGTTGGAATTTCAATTAACATTCGAACGATTCCTTCCTTCTCGTGCATCGAAGTAATCAAACCTCGGCGAGCTGTCAATTTTTCAATCACTGATCCTGAGTATTCATTTCGAACATCAATCGTCGCCTCTTCGTACGGTTCTAATTTTTCTCCATTCTCTTCTTTGATAATGACGTGGGGTTGTGAGACTTGTATTTCGTATCCTTCACGACGCATATTCTCAAGTAAGACAGCAATATGCAATTCACCTCGGCCATAAACCAAAAATCCTTCTTGAATTTCTTCTTCATCGGTGCCATCAAAATTTATTCGAAGTCCTACGTTCATTTCTAATTCTTTTTCAAGTCTTTCTCTAATTTGTCGGCTCGTAACATATTTGCCTTCACGTCCACAAAAAGGTGAATCATTGACTAAAAAGTTTAAAGAAATTGTTGGCTCATCAATATCAATCGACGGCAAGGCTTCGGTCGCAATATCATCACAAATTGTCTCACCAATATAAACGTCGGGAATTCCAGCCATAATAGCAATATCACCAGTATTTAAAACACTAACTTCTTTCCGATTAATACCTTCAAAAGTAAACATTTTTGAAATTTTGGCATTACGGGAATTACCATTAGAATCTTTAACGATAATTGGCGAACTAGTTTTTATTGATCCAGCATATGCTCGGACAATGGCTAAACGGCCCAAAAAATTATCATAACCTAAATTAAAAACTTGTGCTCGAAAAGGATCATCAGGATTGACTGAAGCCTCTTTGACTTCTGATAAAATTAAATCAAATAAAGGTGTTAGGTCTTTTGATTCATCTTCTAAATTAAGTTTAGCAATACCTTGACGACTAATCGCATACATAAATTTAAAATCAATTTGTTCTTGGGTGGCGCCTAATTCTAAAAATAATTCCAATATTTCATCGTGAACTCGAGCCGGATTGGCCGCTGGTTTATCAATCTTATTTATAATAACAATTGGTTTTAAACCAAGTTCGAGTGATTTTTTTAAAACGAAACGAGTTTGAGGCATTGGACCTTCTTGGGCATCAACTAAAAGCAAAACTGAATCAATAGCTCGTAATACACGTTCAACTTCAGAGCCGAAATCAGCGTGGCCAGGAGTATCAACAATATTTATTTTTGTCCCCTTATAAATAACCGAGGTGTTCTTGGAATATATAGTAATACCACGTTCAAGCTCAAGAGCATTTGAATCCATTGTAACTCCTTCTTCCACCATGCCACATTGCTTCATCATTTGATCAGTCAATGTTGTTTTACCATGGTCAACGTGGGCTATTATCGCAATATTTCTAATTTCCATATATAAATTTTTTTTGTTTATTAAATAAAAACATCCGCCAAGAGCGGAAGATCGCTTAAATTAAATCGTCATGACGACGAATGCATAATCATAATATCATAGATTTACTAAAATGTAAAATAAAAAGAGAGA
>CAYRQO010000005.1:0-15525 GCA_964426515.1 uncultured Candidatus Saccharibacteria bacterium
ACCCCAATGACTCGTCCTTGTTTACCATGCTCAAGGCGAAGTGATGTGTCTTTAACATCACGAGCCTTTTCGGTGAAGATAGAACGAAGAAGTCTTTCTTCGGGAGTCAGTTCAGTTTCTCCCTTTGGAGTGATTTTTCCAACTAAAATATCATTTTCTTTGACTTCAGCACCCATGATAATTATTCCATCTTCATCAAGATCTTTTAATTTATTTTCTCCAACGTTTGGAATATCACGAGTGGTTATTTCAGGTCCTAATTTTGTATCACGAACATTACAAATAAATTCGGTGACATAAATACTAGTAAATTTACTTTGCTTAACTAATTTTTCAGATAAAATTATGGCATCTTCGTAGTTGGCTCCACCCCAAGACATAAATCCAACCAAAACATTTTGACCAAGAGCAATCTGACCGTGATCGGTCGTACTAGTATCGGCTAAAATATCTCCTTTCTTGACTTTATCCCCAATCGAAACAGATGGACGTTGGTGGAACATTGAAAAGTTGTTTGTTCGAGAGAAATTTATAAGCGGATAAGTATGCTCTTTATCTTTATCATCTTTGACTGTCACCTTTTTTGCATCAACATATGCAACATGCCCCGCAACTTCAGAAATAACTAGTCGGCCTGAATCACGAGAGGCCAATTCTTCCATACCAGTGGCGACAAGTGGCGCTTCTGGGATAATACAAGGCAAAGCTTGTTTTTGCATATTACTTCCCATGAGTGTTCGGTGAGCATCATCGTGTTCTAAGAAAGGAATCATTGAGGTCGCAATCGAGAAGGCCTGATTGGTAGCAACATCGATAAAGTCAATCTCTTCGCGAGCAATTAAACCTGGTTTGGTTTTCAAACGAGCTTCAACTTTTTTATCTATAATATTTCCTTTATCATCGTAATCAATCCCGGCGTGAGCAATATTGTATTTCTCTTCTTCAAGCGCATTTAAATACACTACTTCGGATGTAATTTTTCCATTCTTAACTTTAACATATGGAGTTTCAATAATTCCAAATTCATTAACCTTCGCATATGTCGAAAGGTTTAAAATCAAACCGATGTTTGGACCTTCAGGAGTATGAATTGGACAAACCCGACCGTAGTGAGAAGTGTGCACGTCACGAACTTCAAGCCCAGCTCTTTCGCGGGTTAAACCTCCGGGACCAAGCGCTGACAAACGGCGCAAATGTTCAAGTTCGGCCATGACATTTTCTTGATTCATGAATTGGGAAAGTTGATTGGCAGTGAAAAATTCTTTAATTCTGGCTTGGAGTGGACGTTGATTGATTATTTGAATTGGCAATGTTGTCCCAACATCAATCGTTGACATTCGGTCTTGAATATTTCTTTTAATTTGAGACATACCCATGCGGAATTTTTGTTGAATCATTTCTCCGACATAACGAACTCGGCGTTGACCCAAATGGTCAATGTCGTCGGCTTTAGCATGAAGAGTATTGTTTAATAAAATTATATTTTCAACAATCGAGACTATATCATCGGCAGAGATGGTTCTTCTTTCCATTTCCTTATCGTCCATACTCTTTTCAAATCTTTTATTAAAACGGAAACGGCCAACTGGCGAAAGATCGTATCGCTCAGGAGAAAGTAAGACCTTTATAAATTCACGAGCATTATCGGCTGTGGCTAAGTCGCCATCACGAAGACGTTTATATATTTCGACAAAAGAATCAGCGACATTTTTAGCTGGATCTTTCTCTAGTGAAACTTTGATTGATTTAAGAGCTTCGTCGTTTTTAGCAAAAGCTTTTAATATGGCTTCGTCTTTCTCAAGTCCTAAAACTCGAAGAAGTGAAGTAACAGAAAACTTTCGTTTTTTATCAACGCGGACATAAACAGCGCCATCGGTATCGGATTCAATTTCAATCCAAACTCCGCGAGCTGGAATAATTTTTGCTCCAAAAAATCTTTTGGTTTTTAATTCTTGTTCAGTAAAAAATACTCCAAATGATCTGGTTAATTGTGGAACAATTACACGTTCTACTCCGTTGATGATAAATGTTCCATGTTTGGTCATTAGTGGAACATCGGCCATGAAAATTTCTTGTTCTTTGGAAGTGCCTAATCCTTTATTTAAAAGTCGAACTCGAGCTTTCAATCCTCCTTCGTAAGTTAACTTATTTATTTTTGTATATTCTTCATCAAATTTTGGTTCACCCAATGAAAAAGAAGTGAAATCGAGTTGAAATTTCTTTTCTGAATAATCATTGATCGGCGAAAATTCCTTGAAGACTTCTTTCAATCCACTTTCAACAAGCCAGTTAAATGAAGTTAATTGGTTTTCAATTAAATTTGGAAACGGGACCAAGGGCTTCTTGTAACGGGCAAAATACTTCTTTTCTCTAACAGCTGTTTTTTTCATAATAAAATATAAAAACGAAAAAACACCAAGGTGACCAAACCTTGATTTTATTTTTTATTTATAATTACTGGCAATGTTGTTTTTTAACACAATAAAGCAAAATGCTTATATAATAGTGGATTGATTTGCCATGACTCAATCTATTCAATCTGGATATCATCCTATACTATATGACCCAAAAAGTCAACTCCTAAAATTACATATCTATAATATTTTTACCTATCTAATCCCATGGGTTTTGGTCGGTAAAATAAAAAACCACACTAGTAAATGTGGTTTTAAAAATTTGAACAATAGTAAGAACCTTCCTTGCTACACCCTTTATCCCAGAATTTCCCTTGCTATCCTTTCTCTTTTTGATTCATCGTCCGTAGTAAAATAAGTTCTATATGAATTTTCCCATTCTTTCCGAACCACAGATACCATAGAACCTAAAACACGGAGAGAATTTTTTCCAAAAGCATTTTCAATATCACGAAGATGCATCATATTTCCAGTAAATTGGCCTGCTTTAAAGCGCCTCCAAACTTCTTCCTTGGTTTCTCCCTTTTTTTGGGCAACCTTCTCAGCTATTTTATCAACTATTTCTATATTAAATTTATATTTAGTTTTAGAAATCAATTGTTTCTCTTCTCCCTTTTTTTCTTTATTAATAATATCCATCGCTGTTTTTTCAGTAATAGCCTCATTAAAACCATCAAACCATGAATCTTCGGGCTTTTCGGAGATAATACTATAACCAAGCCTATAATTAGAAACCTTGGGCATACCATTTTTTTCATTCGAAACCCTATATTTATGAATCGATTTATCATGGACAGATTCATGAGTAAGAGTGGCCACTTCTAGGTTCTTTATTTCGTCGCTGGTAATTATTGGTTTAAATTTCGACAAAATTTTACGCATAAGTTGAACATATAAAGTATCTCCATTTTGTCGATTTAAAATAATTCCCAATTCTAATGGGTTGTGTGTTCCAGCTGTAAAGCTGAAGGGGTTAGTTCTCTTGGTTAAAACAATGCGTACATCTTCGAGATTAATCTGATAATCTGGTTTCAACCCTAGATCAATTAGTTCTTTGTTAATTGATTTTTCAACTTCTTTAATTTCTTTAATTTCTTCTTCAGTTTTTTCTACTTCATTTGGAATTTTTTCTTCTGAAGCATTTTTTAATTTTTCTTCCAAAATATCCGTAGCCACATTTTTTATTTCTTGCAGTTCCAAATTTTTACCAATAAAATTATATTCCGCTTCTTTCATGTTTTTATCTTATCATATTTACCTCACGGTGTGTATCACAATATATTTAGGCATATTTTTATACCTAGATTACTACTTAGATTATTTTAGTTAGCAATAATAAGAATAGTTGATGATATTACAGGAGCGATGATATGGAACCAGGGATGCCATTTTTCGTAATCATTCTTTTTATATCCATACCAAAAAAATACCAAAATTAGAGAAAGTAATATATAAAATATAAATTGTTTATACCCTTCTATGTTTTGATAGGTATAATAATACATATAGATAAAGGCACCTATTGCAAACATCCAATCAAGTTTTTTGAATAGATTAAAAGAAAAAGAAATAGGTTTGTTAATTTTATACCAATGATATAGAGGTGAAAAAATAAGAAGCCCGCTAGCTAAAAAACAATATAGCCATTGATGATAGAGACCTGCAAATATTACAGGTAATAAAAGAAAAATATTTGAAAACATCATCAATTTATTTTTCATAAACACATTATATCATAAATTGATATCTTCTCCAGAATAACTAAACACCCCAAAAATTACATATCTAAAATATTTTTTTACCTATCTAATCCCATAGGTTTTGGTGGGTAAAATAAAAAACCACACTAGTAAATGTGGTTTTAAAAATATGAAATTAAATTTATTTTGGTTTATTTCCTATTGGTTTTTCATTATTTGAAGTTCTTTATAATCAATTCTTCTCACAAACCTTATCGATGATGATGCCCGAGAATTATATCTTGTTTGATACTTCTCTGTTAATTTACCATTTTCGATTTTATGCAATTTTATTACCCATTTACCGAAAAAATCACCCTCATTAAACATCGGACTATAAATAATACCTATTACGAGAAATTGCTCTGTTTTATCACGCAATATTTCATCATAGCAATTATATTTATCAAATTCTGGCGTATTATGATCAATGATTATTTCAGTATCCCAAATTTTATTATTTTCCCCATATTCAGGACGGTGAGGAATAAATGGTAATTTTTCATAAATATACCAATGTTCAGGGGAGGTGTTTTTACGGTGATCGTTCATAATAATTGATTTAATTGGTTACCACAAAGGATATAAATCCTCTCTGAAAACCAATTAAATCTAAGTTTTAAAAACATATTTTCTTCAGACTACTTCTAATTAAAAATAAAGTCAATAAGTCGTAGAAATTATATATCTATAATATTTTTACCTATCTAATCCCATAGGTTTTGGTCGGTAAAATAAAAGACCACACTGGTTAAGCGTGATCTTAAAAATTCTGAGTTAAGGTTTTTTATTCCATATCATAAACAGCAAGAGCATCGTCTGCCGCCTGATCATCTTCCGATGAAAAGGTGCCGTGCTGAAAAATTCCCTCACCAATTTTTTTTATAAATGGGATATGGTAAGGACCAACATCATAACTACGGGCCATAATTATGGTTCCAATGGGTAAAAAATTATATTTCTTATCAGCTTCTTTAATCTGCACTAAACCATGAATACCCGTATAAGCTAACCCATTTTGCCTGGTAAAAGCCAAAACATCCTCTTTGCTTTTATCAAATTTTTTACTATTTATAAAAAGTTTGATCTTCGTCCCAACCTTGTAATCATAAGTTGGAATCCGGTTGGCGATTTCATCTCCCCATTTTTCAATGGCTATTTGTCGGATTTCATCTGGAGATAAAATTGTTTCTTCGTCCAGGGTCAATCCCCCTTTAAAAAAATCTACTTCTTTCATTTTTTTTGATTTTATTTGTATTATGAATTGTTTTTCTTTATTAAAACATAATTAGCCACAAAAATCAAGATTTGCGTTTTTTCCAGTTCTCAATGTCTTTATGATTTCCACCAAGTAATACTCTCGGAACTCGATACTTTTTTTTATTATGAATTAAAATTTCTGGCCGAGTATAGACTTCACTAGAAGAAACTCTCTCCTCTTCTCGAGAATTAAAATTACCCAAGACGCCTTCTATTTGGCGTGAGATAGAATCGATTAAAATCATTGCGGGTATTTCCCCACCAGTTAAAACATAATCCCCAATTGAAATTTTCTTCGTCTTTAAAATTTTATCAACCCGAGCATCAATGCCTTCATACCGGCCACAAATCATAATCAGGTCGGTATATTTTTCGGCAAGATTTTTAGCCATTTTTGTTTCAAATTTGGGAGCTGATGGAACAAAATTAATTACAAGATATTTTACAGAGCGAGGTCTTGCCTTACTCTGTTTATTTAATTTCTTAATGATAGTTTCAACGGCTTTAATTATCGGTTCGGCTCGCATGACCATCCCAGGACCACCGGCGTAAGGTTTATCATCAACTTGGGCGGAAATATTTCCATCCGGCCAGACTTTTTTATATTTACCTATCACAAACTTACGAGGATTAACAAAAGTCACCTTTATTTTTTTATTCTTAATTGCCCGCCCCAAAATAGACTCCGAAAGATAAGAGTCAAACATTTCTGGAAATAAAGTAATAATATGAAAATGCATAAAATCAATATACCACATCAAAATAAAGAAAACGACCCTAGATGCGAGGCGCAAGCGAGGATGCGAGGAAGATGTAGTAATTCTACATTGACCGAGCACCCGGAACTTGCAACAAAGCAGATAGGGCCGTTTTATTTATTTTTTTTTATATTCCGTTTAAATAATATAGAGCTGAATCAACTGACTTATAATCTTCGCTTGCACTTTCAGTCTGAGCAACTGGGGCTTCGATTTTTCCACCTTCTGGTTCATTGATTTTCAAGTTTACTCGAGCATTATTCTTCATACCAATAACGCGAAGTAATGTTCGGATAGCTTTTGCTGTATTTCCTTGACGACCGATAATTTTACCCATATCAGCAGAATTAACTGTCATGGTAATGAGAACTCCCATTTCGTCGACTGTTCGATCAATCTTAACATCGTCTGGATTATCAACCAGAGCCTTCACTATATATTCTAAAAATGCTTTATCGTCTGCCATAAATTTTTATAGTATTATTCGTAAATATCTGCAGTGTACCGACTACGACTGCTCTTTTTTATTATATCATAAAATTCTTCTTCCTGGCAACCCAAAAAACCTCAAACCTCTGAGCATTATAAAACCCGCTTTTAAGCGGGTTTTATTTATGATTTCTTAAGTTCTTTACGAGCCTTAGTAGGAGATTTCTTTGATAAGACATTCTTCTTTTTACCTTCAATCAATTTTTGGTGGACTAGGAAATTATGAACCGTATCTGAAGTTTGAGCTCCCATACTCATCCAATATTTTATACGGTCAGCTTTAAAAATAACTTCACCTTTTTTTAAATTATATGAACCCAATATTTCTTTAAACTTGCCACTCTTGGCCGAATTCTTAGAATCAGTTAAAAGGACCCGAAAAGCTGGATCATTTTTACGCCCTATTCTTTGTAATCTAATTTTTAACATAGGGCTATATTACCATAGGCTAATATAATAATCAAGGTTAATTTATGCTATACTCGAATAATGAAAGAGATATCAAAAAGCAAAGATTATAATCGACATCTTGAAGGAATAATCAACATTTCGCATCGTGGAACTGGTACAGTTCGAATTCTTAAAGAAAATCTAGTTGTTGAAATTGAACATAGTTTTTTAAGAACAGCCTGTAATGGTGATACCGTCTTAATTATGCTTCATCCAAAAAAGAAAGATGGAACATTAAGTGGTGAAGTTATTAAAATATTAAATCGTTCAAAAAAGGGTTACGCCGGAGTTCTAGAAAAAGAAAACGATATATATTTTCTTATTCCAGCTGACTTAAAAATGTATTCTGATATCATCATTCCTCAAAATAAATTACATGGGGCTAAAATTGGTCAAAAAGTTTTTGTCACAATTACTGACTGGACAGATGCCAAAAAAGCTCCAGTTGGTGAAATAACTAAAATTCTAGGAATGCCAATGGAGCATAATGCCGAGATGGAAGCTATTGCTCTTGAGAAAGGTTTTAATGCCACTTTTCCGCAAGCAATTTTAAAAGAAGCAGAAAAAATTTCTCATTTTGGTATAACCGAAAACGATATCAAAAAGCGTCGAGACTTTCGGCCAATAACAACTTTCACGATTGACCCAGAGGATGCAAAAGATTTTGATGATGCATTATCATTTTCAAAATTAGCTAATGGTAATTTTGAAATTGGTATTCACATTGCTGATGTTTCCCATTATGTTCGATTGAAAACAAATTTAGATGAAGAAGCCCAAAAAAGAGGAACTTCTGTTTATTTAGTTGACCGAACGATACCAATGTTACCTGAAGAACTTTCAAATGGACTTTGTAGTTTAAATCCAAATGTCGACAGGTTAACATTTGGGGCCATATTTGAACTCGATAAAATGGGCATCGTCCACAAAGAATGGTATGGCCGAACTATAATCCATTCTGATAAACGATTTACATACGAGGAAGCCCAAAAAATTCTTGATCAAAAAAAAGGTATTTTTTATGAGGAACTTTCTATTTTAAATAATATAGCTAAAAAGCTTTTAAAGAAAAGATTTGAAGACGGCGCTATTTCCCTTGAGCAAGATGAGGTTAAATTCAAATTAGATGGGAACGGTGTCCCCCTTTCGGTTTATGTTAAAGAACGTGGTGACACAAATAAATTAATTGAGGAATTCATGTTACTTGCCAATCGTAAGGTTGCCGAATTTATGTCACGAAAAAAGAAAGATGGGACGCAAGGTGTCTTTTTATATCGAGTTCATGATTTTCCAAATAAAGAAAAAATGAAAGATCTGGCGGCTTTCTTAAAAAGACTTGGACATAAAGTTATTTTAAAAAATGGCATTATTCCATCAGAAGAAATAAATAAATTAATCCAAAAACTACAGCATAGCCCCATTCGTGATACGATTAATACTTCTATAATTCGGACAATGGCTAAGGCCATATATTCAACGAAAAATATTGGCCACTGGGGTCTAGGTTTTAAATATTATACTCATTTCACTTCACCGATTCGTCGATATCCCGATGTCATTGTTCACCGACTCTTAACTGATTTTTTAGAAAATAAAATCATTCCAAAGGAAAGATGGTTTGAGTACGAACAAATGAGTCAAGATGCATCTCTGCGCGAAAAAGAAGCCTCCGAAGCCGAACGTGCTTCTATTAAATATAAACAAGTTGAATACATGTCTTCTCGAATTGGCGCAAAATTCGATGGTCTTATTACTGGTGTGACTGAATGGGGTTTGTATGTCGAAGATAAAGCAACTAAATGTGAAGGGATGGTTCGAATGAGAGATTTAAAAGATGATTATTATACTTTTGATAAAGAAGGCATGAGTATTAAGGGCCGAAAAAGTCACAAAAAATATACTCTTGGTGATAAGATTCGATTCACAGTTAAAAATGCCGACATGAATAAAAAAACAATCGATTATGAAGTATAAAAATACCAAAATTATTTTAACATCAATTATTATTTCCGTCGCAATTTTTTCGACTGGGATATTTTTTGTAAATAAAATAAAAAATATTAAAGTTAGCGATCAAACCGCCCAAGTTATAAATGCCCTTCCTGAAACTCCTCAGATAAAAACAACAACTCTCTTTTTTGTTGGGGATATAATGCTAACACGTGGAGTTAAAAACTCTGTCGATAAAAATTTTAATGGTGATTATAGTAAATTATTTGAAAATCTAGGTGAATTAAAAAATTCTGATATTTTATTTGGAAATCTTGAGGGAGCTGTGTCTGATGTTGGAAATAATGTCGGTAGCAAATATTCTTTCCGAATGGATCCAATTGTTTTACCAATCTTAAAAAATGCTGGTTTTGACATTGTCTCCTTCGCTAATAATCATGTTGGTGATTGGAATACAAGTGCATTCAAAGATACTTTGGCACGATTAAATCAAAATGGGATTTTAAAAACTGGCGCCGGTCTCAATAAAGCCCAAGCCGAAGATCCAACAATTATAGAAAAAAATGGAATCAAATTTGGTTTTTTAGGTTTTACCGATGTTGGTCCAAATTGGCTTGAAGCTAAAAAAGAAAATCCGGGAATTTTATTAGCCACTGATCCAAATTTAGAAATTATTATTCAAAATGCCAAAACAAAATGTGATGTTTTGATTGTTTCATTCCACTGGGGGGTTGAGTATAAAACCATACATAACAATCGCCAAGAAGAATTGGCCCACACCGCCATCGACAATGGTGCTGATATGATTATTGGGCATCATCCCCATGTTATCGAAGATTTGGGTGAATATAAAGGTAAACCGATAGTATATTCACTTGGTAATTTTATTTTTGATCAATACTTCTCCGTCGACACAATGCGCGGGATGTTTTATTCAGCAACATTTGAAGGTAAAAATTTAATAAAAACTGAAAATAAAATAATTACTTTAAATAAAAAATATCAACCTGAAGGAATTTCAAGTGTCGAAGAAATAGAAGAAAAGGACGAAGAAAATAACACCGCTTGTCTTAAATCAAATGAAAATTATGATGATTTACTATTACTTGATCTAGGCCAAGAAGTAAAATTGCCGGACATTAATTACGTACCAAAAAAATTAAGAGAGATCGATACAAAATATAGTACCAGAAAAGTAATTTGTATGATTGATGAAGCGAGAAGCGCCTTTGAAAAAATGGCCCAAGCGGCACTTTCTGATGGCTATGTTATCAAAGCAACATCTGGTTTTAGAAGTTACGAAACTCAAAAAACTTTATTTAATAATGCTCTAAAAGTAAATGAGCAAAAAGCTAAAATTTCAATTGCTAAACCCGGCCATTCTGAACATCAACTTGGAACGGCAGTAGATATTTCGGGACCAACAGTAAATTATTCTTCGGCTACAGGTAAGTTTAGTGATACCCCCGAGGATTTATGGCTTCGAGACAATGCCTACCTATATGGTTTTATTCAAAGCTATCCAAAGGGCAAAGAAAGCACCACTGGTTATCGATATGAGTCTTGGCATTACCGCTATGTCGGCGTTGATAATGCCCAAAAAATAAAAGATAAAGATTTAACTATCACCGAATTTCTAAAAGAAATTATATAAATAAAATAAAAAACCCACCGCAAATTTTCGCGGTGGGTTAAATAAACATTTTAAAAAACCTCATTTTTTAATTATTCTCAAAATTAATTGAGTCAAAAAAGACAATATGGCTAAACACCCCAAAATACCAAGGATTATTTCTAGGGGTGAACTCTTTGATTGTCGTACTGATTTTTCAGTTTGATTAATTAACTGACAGTTCTCTTTCTGAAGTTCTAACATTTTTTTTGTCAAAAAAGCAATAAGTAAATCATTCTCCGAAAAAATATAGTCAGATAAAATTTTTACTTGAGTGTCTCCTTTTTCAACTATCGGAGAGAACGGTAATATTCCAAACAACAGGTAGTGGAGTGTATCACCAGGATATATTAAATTCTGGTTTTTCAAGTTATTTAAGTTATCAAGACCATATATGGTCTTGTATACCTCTTTTTTAGACAACATCAGTTGTCCAAAAGCATCCACACTCATTGTTATTAAGAGTGCAACAAAAATTACAATGAACTTTTTCATTTTTTATAGGGGTTTAGTTTGTTTTGTTTAAAAATTTTAAACTATTATATCACAACATATTTATTCCGTCAAATTCTATAAACCAGCAAGAATCTTAGGAA
Source organism: uncultured Candidatus Saccharibacteria bacterium (assembly GCA_964426515.1). Lineage (GTDB taxonomy): Bacteria > Patescibacteriota > Minisyncoccia > Phycocordibacterales > UBA9973 > UBA8515. Next base: position 11,329 of record CAYRQO010000005.1, read on the forward strand.
AACTTCCTAAGATTCACAGATAGCACTTTAGGCGCTATCTGATTATTTAGCGTAAGAGGTGGCGTCTTTGAGGTGGATGGATAAGAGTTTTGAGGCTCCTTCGGCGCTCATAGTGACACCGTAGAGAACTTGGGCTCGAGACATAGTCTCGCGGTTGTGAGTCACAACGATAAGTTGTGAATATCTAGAAAGGTTCTCAAGCATATCGCCGTATTTACGCGAATTGGCTTCATCAAGGGCAGCATCAGTTTCATCAAGAACTAAAAATGGAGGTGGATTAACTTGTGAGATGGCAAATAATAAGGCGATTGAAGTTAATGATCTTTCTCCTCCTGAGAGCATGTGTAAATCTTTAACTTTTTTATGAGGCAAATTGACATTGATCTCTATCCCCCGTTCAAAGCCAAGCTCATTCTCTTCCGCCTCATCGGTGGGCAAGTCTTCCTCATCTTCAATTGATTCATCGCTATTTTTCTTTAGTTTTTTATTTTCCATCGTAATAGATAAAAAAGCTCCGCCACCACCAAACATTAGAGCAAAAAATTCTTGGAATTGTTTATTTATTTTCTCAACTCCCCCTTTAAATTCAGTATCTAATTTTTCTTTTAATTCTTGAATTAAAATATTACAATCTTTTATACTCTTATTTAAATCATCAATTTCTTTGGCTAAAAATTGATCTCGTTCTGTTGTCTCCTCAAACTCTTTCATAATATCCCCACCGCCACCCGAACCTGCATCTTCAATTTTTATTTTTATTCTTTCAATCTTACGACGTAAATCCTCTTGGCTTGGTCGACTGATCTCGCCTTCAATTTCTGTTTGAGCAAAGGCAACGATCTCTCGGCCAATTAAAACCCCAGCTTCCATCAATTCCATTTCAAAAGCGTTTTTTATAATTGAAAGTTTTTCTTCTTCAAAAGAAAGTGAATGGGTATTGGAAGTCACTTCATTCTTCTGGCTTAAAAGTTCATATAAAATACGCTCACTGTCGCGATATGACGATAAATTTTCTTGCTCCTTTTGTTTAAGCTCCTTGATGGTATTTATGATTTTATCTTCATCTATTTTTATTTTTTCTATTTCACTCACAAAACCTTCTTTAGTTTTTTGCATTTCCTGATACTCAGTATTTTCATTTAGAGGTTTTGGGGCCTCAAAATTATCTTCTTTTTTATCAAAAAATTCAACTAGATGTGATTTAATCTTTTTTAGGGTCTCAATAATACTTGGCAAATTTTCACTTGAAATCGCTTCATCGATTTGAATTGATAAATCATCAATAAATATTCTCATCTCCCCTTCACTAATCATCTTATTTTTAACCTCTTTAATTCGAGAAAACTGATGCTCAATACCCTCAATGATTCCTTCGATTCGGCCCAATTTTCGAACAAGTTCATTTTTATTCTCCCGAATAATTGAAATTTGATTTTCATTTTCTTTTATTTCTTTTTCAAAAACATTTTCAACCTTATTTTCATCTTTTTGTTTTTGTAATTCATTTATCCGGGCATCCAAAATTGAACCTTTTCCATCTAGGCTTTGTCGTAAATTAACTAAACGCTCACTTTCGTGTTTTATATAAGTACCTTCATTTGATAAATAAATCTTATACAAATTCTTTAATTCCTCACGCATCTCTCGGGCCCGCTCTACAACTTGAACTTGTTTTTTTAAGAAAGCTAAATGCGGAGCAATTTCCCGGCGCAAAGCCCCGACTTCTTTTATATTTAAAAGTGTCTTTTCTAATTTTCGAGTCGATTCTTTAATTCTAAATTGATAAACTTTTAAACCAAGAGCATCTTCAATCATCCCCCTTCGTTCTTTATTCGAGGCATTTAAAACCCGGTCGGCTTCGCCTTGAGAAATGATATGGTGACCCGAACTTCCAATATTGACAGAAGCGAGTAAATCCACAACGTCTTTCAATCGAACTTCTGTGTGATTAATAGAATATTTGTTGACTCCATCGGCAAAAACTTCTCGGCCAATAATTATTTCATCAAAATCAAGTGAGACTCCCAAACCACTATTGGTAAAAGAAAAAATTTTATTAGTATTATCAAAAGTAATTAATACTTGTGCCCGAGAAGACGATGATAATCCTTTTGAGCCCTTGAAAATAAGATCAACTCCACCCTTCCCCCGAAGTGATTTCATCGACTGTTCACCTAAAACGAAACGAATAGCTTCGACGATATTTGACTTACCAGAACCATTGGGTCCGACAATCGAAGTAATCGGCGTTGTAAAATCAACAACACTTTTTTTCCCAAACGATTTAAATCCTGTTAATTCAATAGATTTTAAAGTCATCTCAATCTTGCCACTGTTTAGTTTCTAATGCATTTTTGGCGGCTGATTGCTCAGCTTCTTGTTTTGATTTTCCTTTTCCTTCAGCAATCAAATCGGCTCCGAAAAAAATTCCAATTGTAAAATGTTTATCGTGATCAGGCCCCGCTTCATGAAGGACTTTATATGATGGTGTAACATTTAAAAATTCTTGTGATTTTTCTTGAACTAAACTTTTTGGATCACGCCACAATTTCTTAGCCACAATAGTGTCAATTTTATTAAATAAAGTTTTAGCAATAAAACTTTTAGCTACATCATAACCACGATCGAGATAAACCGCTCCAACGTAAGCTTCGTAAGTATTGGCTAAAATATAACCTCGAGCTTTACCAATATCTTTCGCTTCCCCTTTTGAAAGAAGTAAATATTCATTCATGCCAAGTGCCAAAGCAATCTCGCCAATGATAACAGCATTGACCAAAGCCGAACGATAGGCTGTTAAATCCCCCTCGTCATGATCAGGATATTTATTATATAAATAGTCAGTCACAATTAACTCAAGAACCGCATCCCCTAAAAATTCTAGACGTTCATTGTGACACAAAGATAGCCCAGTGTTTTCGTTAATATATGAACGATGAATAAAAGCTTGCTCAAGTAGCTTTTTATCATTAAAAATTATATTTGTCTTTTTTTCAAATCCCGAAAAATCAATCATAAATTATTTTTTATTTAATATTTCTATGGCTTTAGTTAAAAGTGGAATCATATTATCATAAATTTTAAGTCCGGCCACTTCATTTAGTGGAAACCATTTAGCATCATCGAGTCCGCCTGTGCCTTTCTCTAGAACAATATCAGTATATTCTGACTCGGCTAGGAAAAAGACAACTTGTTTTCGAATTTTACCCTTCTCTGGATGATTGGCAATATATTCATTGCGACCCAATAATTCTTTTATTTTCATATCAAGACCCATTTCTTCTTTAATTTCACGAATTGCTCCCTCTTCTTCATTTTCACCTTCTTCTATTCCCCCTTTTGACAGCGTCCAGTAACCAAAAACATCATGAACAAAAGCAAAATATATTTGTCCTTCATGATGGGCATAGACAACCGCTCCGGCTTTTTTCTCAATTGGAAATTTAGCTGGATCAGTTTCAAAATGTTTATTTTTCTTTTTGCCAATATCATCTTTACCAGGTTCACCTATTTCTTTATAAACTCCACCCAAAACACCATTTATAAATTTTCCAGAATTCTCGCCACCAAAACTTTTAGCTAATTCAATCGCTTCATTAATTGCGACTTTCGGCGGAACTTGCTCTCGATCGCCAAATAACAATTCATATAGTCCGATACGCAAAATATTTCGATCAATAATCGAAATTTTATCAATTGGCCAATCCGGCGCTGCTTTTTCAATTATTTCATCAATGATGGCTTTTTTCTTAACAACACCCCCAAAAAGCTCGGACATAAAAATCCCATCATCAAGCCCAGGTCCAAATTCTAGAATATTACGTTCGAGCATATCGTCGGTCGTATCCGCCGAGACAGAAAAATCCCACTCAAAGAGTGTCTGCAGAACGATTGAACGTGAAAGGTGCCGATTTGCCATATTATATGTAGTACGAAGTATGTAGTATGTAGAAAGTAATAAGATTTAAGTCTTACTACCTGCTACTTACTACTTACTACTTTTCTTCTTAGCTTGTTTCTTTTCTACTTTTTTAACCACATCTAGAACTTTACGTCCTCGATAAAAACCACAATGCTTACAAACGATATGAGTCTCCTTCTTCTCTTTACAATTTGTACATGTAGTAAAAACAAGCGCTTTTAGCGCATGATGTGATCGTCTGTTCCCAGTATGAGAACGTGTATGTCGCATTCGTA
>CAYRQO010000006.1:0-14588 GCA_964426515.1 uncultured Candidatus Saccharibacteria bacterium
TCGCCGCTTCAATGGGAGCACTTATTCTTTCATCTGGTCAGAAAGGTAAAAGATTTTCGCTTACCAATTCTGAAGTCATGATTCACCAAGTCATGGGTGGGACCGAAGGCCAAGCAAGTGACATTGCCATCAATGCTAAACATATTCTTCGCACAAAAGATACTCTCAATAAAATCTTGGCCCAAAATACAAATAAAAAAATCGACCAAGTCGAAAAAGATTCCGACCGTGATTACTGGATGACTTCCGATGAAGCCAAAAAGTACGGCATCGTCGATGAAATAATTTCCAAACCAAAAGGAAAGTAAGAAGTAGTAACTCCTTATCCCATCTTCGCTCGGACATTATGAATATGATTACATATTCACATGCTCCTCGCTTGATGTGAAAGTAAACTAAAATACCCCGCGACATTCGTCCGCGGGGTATTTTCTTTACCACCATAATTCTGCCGGTTAATTATTAATTAATCGCACTCCGATCGAAACCGGAGGAGAAGAGAGATTTATCCCCACACAAAAATTTTAATTTCAGTGTGGGGGTTCATAAATTAATTACAGTGTAATAATTTACCACGATGTACTCAAGAATTAACCGACAAAATAATAGTGGCAAGATAAACCTTGCCACAAATTATTACAGGTCTTCCGTCACTAATTCGAGGCGCACTACGCGTACGAATTTGATAAATTTATAATGCCGGCCACTGTGAGTGAAGGTTTTTTCTTTTTCATCCTTCACTTCAATTACGTCCGCTTTAATCGGTTTAATACCAAGTTCAATGACTTTGGCCATAACCGAAAGAGGTGCTACCATTATAATTTCATCATACTTTTCACGACGCATCATTTCCGCAATTTTTTCTGCAGATATGTACGCATCACGACCAACCACATGTTCCAACACCATATCATCTCCAAATAATTTCTGAAGAATTGGGCGCTGGAATTCCATCATTGGGTGACGAGAATACCATAAAATTTTTTTCATTACTCTCTCCTTTCTTTTTTTTAATGAAAACTAAAGAACTAACTTTTACCGAACGGACAAAATAAATTATTCGCTCGGCAAAAGTGATAAATCTCTTTATCACCTTGCTCTCTCTCCTCTTTATTTTTTATAAAGAAAAGCTAGGGAAAATCCCTATGAATTCATAAACTAAATGGCTAAAAATATTTTATGAACTCAACAAGGATGCCGAATAAAGTTTTAATTTATATTCGGCATTATTATGTTTTTAACCCATAACCCCTTATACATACACTTCCTGCATGCTCGAGCACCATTATCAACTTAGAATTCATGCTCCAACTGACATACGGTGTCCAATTCGCTTGATTTTTATAAGATACCCCGAGAGGCAGAATGAAGTTAATCAAAAAACTTCTGAAGGCTAGCTATTTGCTAACTTTAAAAATATGCCTCGAAAAAAAATTACTTTAGGATAATTAAGATCCTTGTGTAATCGTGGGCAACCCTTACTTTAAAGGCTCCAGATTTAAACACTGTAAAATATTTTTTTTCTGTCAGCGCCGGCTGGTCGTCGTTGTCCTGATTTAGTAACTGAGAAGCGCTAACGGAAATTTTTTCCGAAATTACAACTTCGTCGCCATCAGTCAAAACAGTTTCGGTATCGGATTCTTCACCGTTCACTGTGATCTCCTCGAACTCAGGATCAAACTCCAGTCCGGCGACCCGTATGGCATTGGCTACTGTACCGTCGGCTTCATTAGCCTCGGGTTCATTAGTGTGTAACAGCGCAACCGTGTGTCTTTCGCCAGGCACCTTTGCCACGGTTACCAAGAACTGGTTGCCGCGAATTTTGGGGACCAGCAAAATGATATCACCATCAGTTACCTCAGTACCCCAGAGAACCTCGACTATCTTGTCCCCATCACGGACCGCTAATTCGCGACCGTTTAAGAATGGTACGTCCACCATTTCTTTTCCATTTGAGGAGTAAGCCTCATTCGAAAAAGTGAAACCACAGGCACCAGCAGCTGTCTGCATAGCTGTTAACACCGTTGCCGGTGTATTAATCGTAATCTGCTTAACTGTGCCGGGCACTTTCCCGACGGTCAAATTTAAATTCATGGTCTGATTGTTTTAAAAAATTTGAAAAATATTTATTTTAACTTTCTTTATTTTTTCCACCCATGGGCTGTCGCCACAATCGGACGGACGCAGATCATTTCCTGCGACGCATGATCTTCACTTTCGTGAAGTTTAATCACGGGTTGCAGATCAGAATTCGCAGTAAACTTCACCAACTTGTGGCTGGCTAAGCCTGCGATAGTAGATACTACTGTTGGTATTGCCCTGTATGAACAAGGAGACTCTTCAGCGTCTCCATCAGAGTAGAGTGTATTTTCATACTCCCTAACATCTGTCGGGTCCAAAGGTCTTACAGAATAAATCGTACCCAACTCTGCGCCAAGTCTGGTTTCAACAACCAAATTGACATCAAGCTGATATTTAAGGCTGTTAAGCCAAATTTCCTTTCTTGATGACATGGTATCGGTACAAATATACACAATGCCTTCCAGTTTTTGAGTACCATCTACTTTCTCAGCTTTCACCTCGATTTCGAATCCGCAGTCACGCGCAATGATTTTTTTTAAGGCTTCGACTTTCATCATGCCCACTTCCTGCAAACCATAAATCTGGTTTGGCAAGTTGTGAACTTCAACGATGTCAAAGTCCCATGCGGTTATGTTTCTGACTCCCATCTTTGCCAAGATGAAGGCAATCCAACTACCTGTCGCACCAACACCAATAATATGTACGGGGGTGTTAAAGGTTTGTGGATCGAACATGTCAAGTTGCCGCCAGTAATCTGGCGTTAGTCCATTTCCTGTGGCCATACTCTTCTGCTTTTTGTGCCAAAAGTTTCGTGGCCTAGACCACTATAAATCGGCGGGTGAATAATTTTCTTTACTTTTGCGGTAACCTGACCACGGATTTCAGCTTCACGAGCTTCGTCGTCTGGAACAACAAGTTCCCATGATACATCGTTAAAACGAAGTCCATGTGCCCAATCAAAAAATGTAAATTCCGCACGGCCATACCGACCGAATATCCCACGAATAAACCAGTCATTACCGTTGGACAATGTGTCCATTTGGTTTTCATCTTGGCCTGACGGGGAAGTTGAATTGCTTGGGTGCACATGCCCCCAAAACTTCAGTGCATTTACTTTCTCGATTGCACCGCTCATTATAAGATCGGTGGACACCCTTGCAATATCTGCGGGTGTCAGTGCGGTCGTAGCCACTTCCACTTCCTGCTCGAAAAGTATCACCTCTTCGATGGTGTAGATATGGCCACTTTTTCTTACAGTTCCCAGCCATGAGATCTCCTCCTGACCGGATGCGGCGGCGATGTAATACATATCAAGATACGCCGCCTGCATAACCTTGATATGGGGTACTGTATAATTTAGCAGTACCGTTTGCGTTTGAAAGGAGTGTGGAGCGAACTGGTTCGCAACACGCTTTCCTATGAAAGTTTTTTCCATTTGTCTCGCCCTCCCGAGCGGTTTTTTTGTTTTTTTCTATTTAATTTTTATTTTCTTCTTCAGCTTTTGGCCACCAGTAAATCCCTTGCCCTGCTGAATCATCAGCATTAACAGACTTAAGATATTGAATCGCCAGAATGGCGACAACACTGTATTGATATTCTCCAATTAGCTGTGGAACAGCTGATGAAATTGTACCAAGACACGGTGAACCATCTCCTTGAACATGCGGATGATGACGATTATAACTATCGGCACCATTGAAGCCGTTAGGTTTTGTATAACCCGGCCCTTTACCTTCATTAGTTAAGTTAAAAAACTTTAAACCTCCGTTGATAAAGATTTCTATTCTGAATTCACCAATTTTGTATTTCACCTTTTCATGAGTGATATATATCATATTGGTGAAAACTTTTATCACACCGTCACCAGCCTCAATTTTTTTAATGTCGGGCACCGACAAGAATTTTTGAAATTCTTTCCTGTATCCTTCTTCCGCATCGGGCCGTGCTTTTTCAAGTTGCACGAGCTTCTGCTCGGCACCCTTAACTTCACGAACCTTTGTCGTTAATTGGATTTGCAATTTTTGGATGGTCTTATGACCTTCCTCAATTGTTTTTTGAGTTCCAGTGAGCAACTTGTCAAAACGGCCTGAACAGGCCTTAACAAATTCTTCGCGACTAGCATTTCGTTTTTTTTCTTCTATCTGCCCCTGGATTTTTTTTATTTTATCCTCGTCTTTCTCCATGACGAGTGGTAGATACTCTTGAAGTATGTTGATTACCTGAATTTTTTCATTTTCCGCAGGACAATCAGGTAATCCCCAAATTAAAATATTATGGCTTCCCAATCCATACTGGATTGTGAAATTACCAATTTTTTTTTCTTCAGGATAAACCCAGATGTTACTCTGTTTCTTCAAGATCTGCACTAAGAGCTTACTTTGTGGTAGCTCAACATTATTCTCCCCTTCTGAAACAAAATTCAGTATGGTTTGAATTTCCTTTAAATTTTCCTCCAGCCATCTTTTGATAGCCTCGGAAAATTCTTTCCAGTGTTCACATCTTAAACGACTTCCTGGATGAATTTCTATTGCCATATCTTTTTATTTTATATCTCCCCAGCATCAATCGGCTTAGAGACAATTTAAAATTTTTGTGCTCAGCGTCTGGCTGATTTAAGACATTCTCTGGACCAACTGGCCCAGATCAATCTGAGCTTCGTCAATCCAGCAGAATGCTGGTAATCAACCTTGTTATCGTACTTAGACGACTACCCGCTAAAAGATCATACGCCTTAATCGGATCATATAAGTACGATTCATGTAACAACTTCGAGTTTTGCCTACTAACACCCCCTACATGATAGATGTATTTTCAGCTTGTTGGTTTTTAAAGTCGTCCAACAACGACACAAAAAAATGGTGGTTCCATTTATGACCTCCTTTTTAATATTTTCCCTTGTGTTTTTCGCAAACTCGGGTTAAGCGCTCGATTATTACTCGAGAATTTTTACCCAGCGTCTGGATAAATTAACGCATTCTCCGAGTTTCACTCACCCGGATTAATCTGGGTTCGCGAAACTCATAAATGAGTTATCATCCTTGTGCCGTGTTCTTTATTAAACGTAATTTTTCCATTTTGCCCCATAGGACTATGAATTATCACATCTTTGTAAAGAAGATGGCACTTTTTTAAATACTTAAGACTTTAGTCTAAACTAATAACTTAGTATTCCATCTCCGACACCTCGGAAAAACAGTTCTATTTTCTATACACAGCTCCCCGATTAAAGATCATTCGCTCTAGTCGGACCATGTAAAAAAAATTTATATGACAGAATTTTTGGCTCTGCCTTAGGTTTTTTAATGCGAAATCTACTTACACACCCCATATAATAGATGTACTTTCGATTACCGATTTCATTATTGTCGTTCGGTGGCGACCAAAACAATAAGGTGGTTCCATTTATATGACCTCCTTTTTAATTAGATATTTTTTCCCTAGAGGTTATCTTTCCTCTATCCAACTCAAGGTCGGCCAAAAACAAGATTCTGTGCTTAGCTATTACGAAAAGCTTAAGCGGTACGGCCGGTAAAAAATCAACCATAACACAGCCAGGTATTCCAACCTGGTAAATCTTTTCATAGTGAGCACCACCTCACTATCTATTTTTACCCCACGAATATTTTCATGAGGAATATCTAAAAACCATTTCCTTTCGAAAATCGCTTTCAGAATATTTACCTCGTAAAGAATCTTAATAAATTAAAATTCCACGAGGCATAGTTTTCAAAGAAATTGTCTATACCCTAGATCTGGTCTCTCTCCTCTCTAGGCTCTCATTATCAACTCTCTCCCTTCGTCTCGTCATAGCTTTCGCGACGACGGATTAATAATGAATTCCTTCGTAAAGACATTTCAGATCACAATAGTGGGTTAAGCTATTATGGTCTGTCGATGTCTCCACCACCTTGCGGTGATGATTAATCGGTTGTGAATGTGTGTTTGATAGTCTCGGTTTGCGGCTTCAACTATTAAACTATTCACGGTGCAAACAGATATGTAGTGAAGATTGTTCTAGAACACTCTCTCTTATTTCCTAACTTACAGGCTTAGGTGCCATCCCTCGACTTTCGTCTTGGTTCAGAGGTGAACATCAATCTTCTATATCTCCTTTAAGGTACTCTCTCCTCTTTGTGATTTGGAATCTTCTTTCGATGGATCCTCCTCAACTCTCTTGTGGATAGTATAGCATAACCTATACAAAGTGTCAATACTATGTGATAGTAATATACTAGTTTATAAGGCTCGAATATGACAAATTATAAGGTTTTATTGTAAAATATGGTTTTATCTGTCAATTTTTCTTGACAATTATTCCAGGAAGTATATACTATATATATGAATAATGAATTACTAATAAGCCTAGGTCTTACTCAAGATGAAGCAAGTATATACAATGTCCTTCTTGAGGGTGGTTTTATGCCGGCTCGCACAGTGGCAACACGTGCCAACCTTGGCCGTCCCCTTACCTACAAGATTCTTGATGATTTGATTATTAAAGGAGTGGTTGAGAAAAAAGATACAGGTGGAAAAGTTTCACTCTTTGCTCCTGTTCATCCTCGAGAACTTGAAAAACTTCTTGAACAGAAAAAAATAGATATTGATAACGCAAAAAAAACCCTCGACGAATCTTTGGGCTCGATGATTTCAAAATACAATTTATTTATCGGCAAACCAAATGTGCAATTCTTTGAGGGTCTTGAAGGAATTATGAAAGTTGCCCTTGATTCACTTTCATCCACAACAGACATATGTTCATTTGTTGATACAGATGTACTTTTAGAAATATATCCAGAGTTAAATAAAGAATATGTTTCAAAAAGATTAAAAAATAATGTAAAGAAAAAAATAATTTCTACCGATTCGACAATTGTTCGTGAAATTGCTAAAAATGACAATAAAGAATTTACGGAACAGAGAATAGTTAGTAAAAAAATTCATTTTGCTACGGTTGTTATGATTTACGATAATAAAGTTAGCTTCATAACTCTTGATCCACAAAAAAATATCGGAATCATTATTGAAGATCCTGATATCTATAAAACAAATCTGGCTATCTTTAATTATATTTGGGATGGGGCAGAACAACTCTAGGCAACGTTTCCCAATTGTTGTCTCTCAACAATTTTATTATCTTTAGGTCTTTCGATTTCATAGTATATTTCACCACCATTATTTTTAATTTCCTCTTCTGATTCTAGTTTTTTCGTAATCCTAAAACCAAAACGATTCATATACATACGTAATATTGGGTTCCTACTATCCACCAATGCTTTAATGTTATGATCTTTAAATTTTTCCAATACATAACTCATTGAAGCCTCCGCTACTACAGCATTTTTTACATCTTCAACAAAAGTTAGTCCACCAATATAAAGTGAATCTGTGTTTTTTCTATCTACTAGAGCAATAATGAGTGTCTCATCTTTAAAACAAATTTCTGTCACAGAAACATCTTTATCATTTAATTCTTCTTCGAATTCCTTTTTTAAAAATTCAAGGTGTCCTTTTTTATCATAAGTAACTTTCGGACGGCCTTTTTCATATATTTTCACTAATTCTTTTTTTTCTTTCTCAGTCAACTTTTCTGTCGGTGTTTCTTTTATCGTCGTCACATCTTCAATCGGAACTCTAATCCCTTCTTTATATAATCCAACATAAGATTCTCCTAAAATTATTGTTTCTTCTTTAATTTCATCCAACTCTTTTAATATTTCTTCTTCATTAACGACAAATTTTGGATTAACAACCTTATCTCCTAGTTCTGAAAGCATTTTTGCTCCTCTTTTTAATAGGGTTTCCTTCACAGAACTAATTACTTTAACTGGAACTTCTTTGTCTCCAAAGATTTTCTTAATTTCTTCTTCACTATTATTAACTGTGTTTATAATATCAGAATATTTTACAAATACTTTATTCGCAACATCTTCAGGAAGTTTTTCTCCAAGTGATAATATTTTCTCTCCCATTTCTTTACCTCCATATGCGATTGAAAAAAATGTTTTTAGCCCGTTCTCGTGAAATTTTTTTGAGAATTCTTTAACTCCTTTTATGGACTCATTTGTTTGTTTTTGAAAAAAAGTGAACAAATAATATTGCTCTCTAATACTTAACTTAGAAAGAGAAATTCCAAAATCTTCTTCAATAAAATTTCTAAAATCTGAGCCAATCAAAAAAGCATATTCTTTAATGTCATCTTGAGAAATTGTGACATTTGGTGAAGGAGAAAGATCAGATGAATTAACCGGGCGCATTTTTTGTTTTATTTCTAAAGACAACTTTTTTTGCAATCTAATCAAGTCCGTTGACGGGCTCCACTCAATAAAATTTTGCCCTTTTGCTTTAGCTTGTTCAATTAATCCCTTAGGTGGCATATTGATTTCTTTTGTTACTGATTCATAATTAGAAACTTCCCTATTTAAAGTATCATTCATATCTTGTATATACAAAGTATTATCTTCATACTTGGCAATAACATTTTCGGTTGGTTTAAATATACTATTTTGATGAACCAAAGGGGGTAATCTTTTTTCCATCCTTTTCGTGATATATTCTGCTTTGGAAGATAAAAGATATACTGAGTCTCGATCTTTAGCTCCTTCTTTAAGAGCTGTAATAATTTCATTGCCAACATTATAATTTCCACTATATGAACCACTGTTTGCATAGTCAGCCAAATGAACCGCAAAGTTCATCAAATGTCCTGACTCTGAACAAGATTTTGCATTTTTAAAATCAATTTTATTAATTAAAGCATTAACATATTTTTCTGTTCCACAATATGAAATATTATATTCTAATTGGCTAAAAAGATGAGAAGAATACAATTTGTTTAATTCCTTATTATTTTGAATTTTAACTAATGTTTCATAAAAAATTTCTGGTTTTACAAACTCAAAAAGGTGATGCGTACGGGTCATGGATTCATATACACCAACAGGATACTTTTCAGCTAAATTAAATAATGTTCTAAAAGATCTATCTAAAGTACTTTCATTAGTTTGTTTATTAATTTCTTTAAAGTTAGAAATATAGTCAAGGATTGACCATAATAATTCGTTTTTGAGACGCGAGTCTTTATCGCTATATGTATCTTTATAATCTTCTGGATATTGACTTAGGGCGTGCTCCAATAATTTTACTATCTTTTCTTCATTTAAAACTGGTGGCTCAGATTCTTGTAGAGAAAAATAAAGCTCTTGAAATTTTTCTTTATTTAAATCATTAAAATCGATCTCTAGAACCTTATCAGTAATAAGATCTTCTACTTTATCTTCCCTATTTTCAACTGGTGGAAAATCTGTCTTAAATTTCATACCCCCATTCTACCAAATTCTTCTAATCTAGACAAAATTGGGATTTTAGAGTATTATAAAAGTATCGAAATTTAAAAGTTTTATTGAAATGTTCGCTTTCGAAATGCAGTCACGATATGAATTATTTATGAATTTAAACAACTTACCGTTCTGTTCTAAATCAATCATACATGTTTTGATAAATTGCCCAACAAATATGGGCGATGTAATCTCTGTGTTTTAAAAGCGACTAAAAGTCGCTATGAGTTTAATAACTATAATAATTATTGGAGTTCTAGCCCTCGCCGTAGGAGCTGGGATTGGGTATTATTTGCGTCTAATTATTTCTCTTGGTCAAAAGGGTTCGATGGAACTCGAGATCAAGCAGATTATGTTGGCCGCCAAAGAAGATGCCCAGAAAATTACCGATGAGGCCAAGAAGAAAGCTGAGAAGCACTTGGATGAATCAAATAAAGAGTACAAGAAAAAAGAAGAGGAATGGAAGCAAACAGAGCATCGTTTAATTAAAAAAGAAGAAATGCTCGACGGTCGTCAAACAGAAATTGATAAAGAAGTCGAGAAGATAAAAATAAAAATAGAAGAAGTTAAGAAAATTAAAGAACGTGTCGATGGTATGCAAGAAGAAAAAGAAAAAATTCTTGAAAAAGTTGCTGGACTGACACGTGAAGATGCTAAGGAAGTTTTGTTTAAAGACATTGAAACAAAATATGAAGAAGATTTAGTTGTTCGAATGCAAAAAATGGAAGGCCTTAATGCTGAAAAGCTTGATCGCCGAGCAAAAGATATATTGGCTGCTAGTATTAATCGTTTGGCTTCATCGACGGCTAGTGAAATGATGACAACATCAGTTAATATTCCAAATGATGAAATCAAAGGAAAAATTATTGGAAAAGAAGGCCGTAATATAAGAGCGTTTGAAAAAGGAAGTGGTGTCGAACTTATTATCGATGAAACGCCTGGAGCTATTGTTATTTCATCGTTTGACCCAGTCCGCCGACAAGTTGCTCGACTTGCCCTTGAGAATTTAATCTTAGACGGCCGAATTCAACCTGCAAAAATCGAAGAAGTAGTGGCCAAAGCCCAAGAGGATATAAACAAAATAATTAAAGAAAAAGGTGATCAAGCTGTTTATGAATGTGGAATATTTAATTTAGACCCAAGAATCAGTGCCATTGTCGGAAGATTATATTTCCGAACATCCTATGGTCAAAATGTCTTGCAACACTCAATTGAAATGGCCCACATTGCCGGCATGCTAGCCGAAGAGCTCGGAGCCGATGTTCAAGTGGCAAAAGCTGGAGCTTTAGTTCATGATATTGGTAAAGCCCTAGACCATGAAGTTCAAGGCACTCATATTGATATTGGAATTAGAATACTTCAGAAATTTGGCGCTGACCCACGCATCATTACTGCCATGAAGAGTCATCATGACGACACCCCTCATGAATCAATTGAGTCGGTAATCGTCCAAACTGCTGACCACATCTCAGGTGGCCGCCCAGGAGCCCGCAGAGATAGTGTAGAGAACTATATCAAGCGTTTGCAAGACTTAGAAGCTCTAACAAAGACATTTGAGGGAGTTGAGAAATCATATGCCTTATCAGCCGGGCGCGAAATTAGAATATTCGTCACTCCTGAAAAAGTTACTGATTTACAAGCTAAAGAAATGGCTCGCGATATCGCCAAAAAAATTGAACAAGAACTCACTTACCCTGGTGAAATAAGGGTCACAATGATAAGAGAAAATCGAATTATCGAATACGCAAGATAGTAGAAAGGAAATTAAAACTTAATAATGAAAGTAAAAATGCTGGAAATTTTGTTTAAACAAAATTTCCAGCATTTTTAATAAAACAAATACAATATTTGTCAAACAGTAAAAAGGCTTGTTTTTAAATTAGCTTGATATATAATAGGATTATACCTATTTATTAGGGATCGTTTGCAAACGGTCGAAATATTATTCAGATAGTATTCTATTTTTGTAAAAGAATAGAAAAAAAATAATGAATAAACAAGCATTAGTTGAACTTGTTCACGAAAAGCTAGGCGGTACAAAAGTACAAGCTGAAGAAGTTGTGAACGGAATGTTTGATGCTATCGTTGCAACTTTGAAAAAAGGTGACGAAGTATCAATCGCAGGTATTGGAATCTTTTCTGTTAAGGCCCGCGCAGCCCGAATGGCTCGCAACCCAAAGACAGGAGAGCAAGTTAAAGTTGCTGCAACAAAAGTTCCAAAATTCCGAGCTGCAAAAGCTTTGAAAGACGCTGTTAAATAATTTGATTGTTATTATAAAGCAATTAAATTCTAAAGAAGCCACTCTATTCTATCTATGAGTGGTTTTTCTTTTATTTTTTATTCAAGTAAAGTAAGAGCTACCATTGAAAGAACCCCCGCAATAATAATTCCAATTTGAACCAATGAATGCTTTATATTTTTTGTTTTATGAAGCTCTGGGATAAGATCAGCCACGGCTATATAAATAAACCCTCCGGCCGCAATTGGGACAACCCACATCACAAAATTTTCAATCACATTTCCAAATATAAACACAAAAGCTAAACCAAGAAATGCCGCCAGGGCTGAAATAAAATTTAACCATAAGGCCCTTTTCTTTGTATAGCCAGAATGTATTAAAACCGCAAAATCCCCTATTTCTTGTGGTATTTCATGTAAAACAACAGCGATTGTCGTTGCGATTCCAACAGGAATACTAATTAAAAAACTGGCTCCAATAATCGCACCATCAATAAAATTGTGAAATCCATCTGTAAATAAAACTAATTTCCCCACAGGATGAATATGACTCTCATCTTTATCTTCTCCGTGATGATGCCAATGAATAAATTTTTCAATAACAAAAAATAAAAGTATACCAGCTATAACCAACGAGCTTGTTAATGTTGTGTTTAAACCACCCTCAAGAGCCTCAGGAATAATGTGGATAAAAGCGTCGCCTAATAATGCTCCAATAGCCAAACTAATAAAAAAGTTAATATACTTTTTTAATAAATCTTCTTTTATTGAAAGTGAAAAAACTCCCACTAATGATATTAAGCTAACAATTAAAACGCCACCGAAACCATATAAATAATTTGTTATCATGTTTAATTACAAGCCTTACAAAGTCCAAACAACTCTAAGGAATGCTCTGTTATATTTTTAAATTTAATCGACTTTCCAATAATTTGCTGTAATTGTTTTTCTATTTGCATATTTTCTTTAAAATCTTCAATATCTCCACACTTAACACAAACTATATGATGGTGATGATCGTTATTTAATTCAAAATGGACCGAACCAGTCCTTAAATCTACTCGTTTTAAAATTCCAGATTTTTCAAATGAAGATAATGTTCTATAAACAGTAGCTTCATCGACATTTTCTCTTAATTTATTAAAAATATAATCAGCACTTATCGGTTTATGATTTTTTAAGAAAATTTTAACAATATCTAATCTTGTCGGAGTACACTTGAGGCCTCTTTCTTTAAATATCTTTTTAAAATCTTCTATTAAAAGTTTTTCTTTCAACATATTTCTATGTTATCACAAATGCGAATTACTTGCAAGTAGTTTTAAATACTTAAATAACAATTGTTTTTAACTTAAAATATGCTAAGATAAGAAAATTGCATCGGGGTGTGGTGTAACGGCTAACATTCCTGTTTTGGGAACAGGCGACTCCGGGTTCGAATCCCGGCACCCCGACAATTTAAAAAACTCTCATAGGAGAGTTTTTTAAATTTAGGGTGAGCAAGCAAACTGCTTTGCTTGCGCCCGGGATTCGAAAAGCTTTTGCTTATTTTTTGCGGAAAATTTTCCGCAAAAATGCAAAAGGTATACTGTCTATGTAATAGAAGAAATTCCCGGCACCCCGACAAAATTTTTAAAAAACCTCGTGAGAGGTTATTTTTTGAAATTCTATTCAAGTAATTCCGGGTACGTACTTATTCCACCCTGAAGTTCATAGATATTTTTTATTCCTTCATTTTTCATAATTGTAATTGCTTTTGCAGATCTATTTCCTGAACGACAATAGACGAAATACGTTTTTGAATTGTCTAATTTCTTTACTTCATCCTTAAAGTTAATATTTTCATAATCAACATTTGCAGCATCAGGAATATGACTCGTAGTAAATTCAAAAGGTGTTCGCACGTCTAAAAGCACCGCTCCCGGAGTTTCTTTATATTTATTTATAAAATTATCTCCAGTCAGCAAACCACCAACATTTGGTGTTTTAAAAGTAAGGGCCAGAGCCACAATAACCACTAAACCTAAAATTCCAAATAATATTTTCTTCATACTATTTTAATAACCTTTCAAATTCTTCTGGTTGAAATCCGACTAAAATTTTTCCATCAATATCTATAACCGGTACGCCCATTTGACCACTCTTTCGAACCATTTCTTCTCCCTTTGCTCTATCTCTTGATACATCTATATCTTCAAATTCTATTCCTTTACTTTTAAAGTAGGCCTTGGCATAGACACAATAAGGACAAGTCGGTGTTGAATAAACGATAACATTATGATTTTTCATATATCCATTAAAACGAAACAAATTATTTTATGAAAAAATGTCTGGCTCCTTGTCCTCCCTCATCCGAGGACTTTTTTCAGAATATAATTTGTGAAGCTTTTTATTAATTACTAATATTTACAACTTTATTTATACTTACATATAAATTTCTTTAAATCCCTGACGAATGGATCTACCGGAAGCTCGTAACATATTCGCTTCCCTTCACGAACAGGAACAACCAGCTTTTCATGAGATAGAGCCTGAAGATGATGTGATGCTATGGCGATGCTCATATCAAGCTCTTTGGCCATATCCGAAACACAGACTTTTTTCTTACTAAAGATTACACATAGAATTTTAAGTCTACTTTCGTCTCCGGCTGTCCTCATTAATTTTGCTAATTCATTCAAACGCATATTTGAATGATATACTTTAAAAATATCTTTGTCAACTCTTTTGAAACAACCTCTGTTAGTTCAAATGATTATCCATGTTTTTCCACTTTAAACCAATTACTACTTTATACTATGGCGCCAAAATTTATAGATACAAACATTTGTAAATTTTCCATTTTTCAGTTATAATCGTTGTTAGTTAAATATATTACGCGGGATTAGTTTATCGGTAAAATAACAGTTTTCCAAACTGTGGTGAAGGGTTCG